>CBDAFQ010000056.1:0-30164 GCA_965195275.1 uncultured ANME-1 euryarchaeote
GGTTTTGGAAGAGGGTGTTGGATACGTAGACCTGATTTTAGTTGCTTATATTGTTCCCGACGGCCGGATAATTGTGGGTGGCGGGCCGGTGTTCAGCTATTACGAGTTCAAACACCCAATGGATGACCGGTTGACGGACGAGAAGTGGAAGGAGATGTTAGGGAGTGATCTACCGCCGGAAAAGCCGGGGTGGGTTGATGGGATTGGCGGCTAAATTTTGGAAGTCTCAAGTCAAGAAAGCATAATATCCAACTAAAATTAGTTATTGACACAGATTAACGCTGATTGACACAGAAGAAAAGATCAACAATATCAAACTTAAATTTAGTTTAGTTTAGTAAGTCCGCGTAAATCAGTGTCCTTAATAAAAGGTAGTTACACAGTATATACGATGAAAAACAGAACAATTTGTAATTTATTGGCGATTTCAATTACCTTAGCGATACTTGCAAGTGTTGTTGCAATTGGAGCCAATACAAATGTATCACCGCTAATACAGACTCTGGAGCTCTTTAACCCCACTCCAGCCCACATATTGATTACCGAGGTATATTATGATACTTATGTAAAAGGTGATACAAATGGAGAGTTCATAAGAATACACAACCCCACCAATAGTACAATCAACATCAGTGGCTGGCAGCTAACAGATAATGAAGGTGTTATTACGTTCCCATGCCGAACAGTTATAAATGTGGGCGATAGCCGGTACCTGGCATATAACGCAACAGCATTCTACGAGGCGATGCAGATGAAACCTGATTTCGAGTATGGTGTTGATTCCGATCCTACCGTTCCCAAGTTGACAACGACTAGCAAAGGGGTAAAATTGCATAATAACGGCGATGAACTGATCCTAATGGATAATAACGATAAAACGATAGAGGTCGTGATTTATGGCAACTCCAATTACAAAGGTGCTGGATGGTCTGGCCCGGCAGTAAAGGACGTGAAATATGGCGTAGTCTTAGAACGGGACAGAACCGAACCGAGACTGGAATACGAAGACACCGATTCCGCATCCGATTGGGATGACTTTCGGGTCTATGTAGTCGGGCAATCGCACTTCCCCTATGCAACCTTTAATTTTAATGGCACGGTAACGCTATTTACCTCACCGGACAGCAGTTTTAAAGTAATCGCCAATGCGATAGAGAACGCAAAAGAAACAATCTATTTGAATGTCTACCAATTCCACAATTTCTATTTGATGGATCATCTCATCAATGCAACAAAGAGCGGTATTGAGGTAAAAGTCATGTTAGAGGGCGATCCGGTAGGTGGAATCGCAGACGAAGAGCGATATATTGCAGAGCAAATAGTGAATGCTGGCGGCGAGGTCAGATACATGATAAATGACAAAGCTAATGGCATATATGATAGATATAGGTTCAATCACGCAAAGTATGCGATCTTAGATGACCAATTGACAATTGTAACGTCCGAGAACTGGAAGAATACGGGCGTACCGGTCAATAACACCTTTGGTAATAGAGGTTGGGGCGTCATAATAAACAATACGAATGTAACAGACTATTTCAGCGATGTTTTCTTCGACGATTGGAAGCCGGAGAGCCGTGACAGCTTCCCCTTTACGTCAGGACATCCTATCTACGGTGGTCCGTCTCAGGGTTTTGAACCAAATCGCACAATCATGACGGGCAATTACACACATCCTTTTGATAGCGTAAAACTCAGTGGTGAATTCAGCGTATCGCCCATATTAGCGCCTGATACATCGCTAATGCAGACAGAGTCGATTATTGGCATGCTAAACGGTGCAAAAGAATCGGTTTACGTACAGCAACTGTATATATACAAAGATTGGAACTCATGTACAGATAATAACAATCCATTTTTGGACGCTGCAATCAACGCAGCAAGACGCGGCTGCGATGTTAAGATTCTGCTCAATCCAACCTACAGCTATGAGACTAACGAGGCAACAATCGAGTATCTACGGGCGATAGCAGCAAACGAAGGTCTGAACATGACCGCGAAATTTGCCGATACTGAACGTACTGGTCTCAACAAGACACATAACAAAGGCGTGATTGTCGATCGCAGCAAGGTTTTAATCTCAAGTATCAACTGGAATGAGAATAGTGCCATGAACAATAGAGAAGTGGGTGTGATTATTGATAATGACGCGGTAGGCGAATATTATACGGATGTGTTCTTATATGATTGGAATAGCACGAATATTCAACCGCCAATTGTGACAACAGTATCAATAAAAACCATCTTTTGAGCACCACGCAATCCTAACGCACCTGAGGATAGGATTGTCGTGACTTTGTACACCTCTAATCCGAGCTCGTAAACGTGAGTTCAACATTCGAATCTGCACCTTCAAGTACGGACATTGGACCTACTCTTACACGAGGGTACCCCATTCGGCCAACAAAAATGGATGTCGAAGGACCGAAGTATTCTGTTCTATTGCTGAGATCCGCAAACTTCGTCTTTCTCTTCAACGCTGCGAGTAAGGGACAGGTCCTTCGTCTACATAATAACCGCGAGCTTTTACATACAATACACAATCGCTGCATTACTCTGCATATCCTCCTCCGCTCCTAACAATATTGTTGGACAACATACATGTTGTTTTACGTTTCTGTCATATATCGGTCTTGTTGGTCTAAATCTTTTTACCCGCATGAACCTTTCTTATCAGTGCAGAAGTTCATCCTAAACGAGGTACATATATGAAGAATAAACAACGAGCTTTGGTATTAGCTGTCCTATTTATAACTGCCATTTTCATTGTTAACAGTTACGCCGACCCCGGCACAGCCAATACGATCGTCGGTTTTGCGGGGGTTCCTCGCACTGAATTCTCAGGTGCTAAGGAATTAGGTGCTGCAACCGTCCAGGTTAACACTCTTTCAGCGTCTGAATTAGAGTCAGCATTAGAAACCGCGAAGTCTCTGGGGTTAGGTCTGGTGGGAAGAGCAGAATCACGTAGACAATTCCAGGCAGAGGCGTATAATATCGACTTTGTTAAGCTAAAGAATATCACTGCTGACGTATTTTCTGAAACAGAAATAGCCAGTGACCCCAACTTCCTTGGCTATTACATCATTGATGAGCCCTGTCATGCGGACAAATGGAACATCACGCCCGCCGATTTTAGACAGTTTTATGACACTGTTAAAGAGGTAGATCCAGATATCAAAATCATGGTAAATTTCGGTTACTTAGGCTGCTTAGAGGATTTCGTTATAGATGGAGAAGAAGAAGGAAAAATAGTAGATATCGCCACCTTTGTCATAACACCAAAGAAACTAAGGCTGTCACCGGATTATATAGCCAATGAAGTGGCCACGGCAAAAAGAGTGAAAGAAGCTTGTCCTGATCTGCAGATCCTACCTTTAATTGCCGTTTATGAATACCCCGCCAGAGACGAAAGTCTACCTTCTGCAGATTGGGTACGTCAGACCGGCCTGGAAGTCCTCGAATATGACGTTTTTGATGGGCTCGTGTATTTCCCCTGGCGCCCGTCTCCTTATATGGGCGATACGATCGAGGATATTGCGGATGATCCGGACTATACCAGTGCTTTTAGTGCTGTTTTTGACGTTGCGCTAGAAAAGAATAATGAAACTGCCAATTGCCAGGATGAATATGTTTTAGGTCCTGGCGATTATGATTTTTATATTCCGCATGATGATTTAACAAGGCTATATAAAGTACATGTTCCACCCGGTTATGACATTAATAACTCAACTCCGGTTATTATAGCTTTTCATGGTGGAGGCGGAAACGCAGAAAACAGTGTTGATTATTTCCGGTTGAATGAGAAATCAGATATTGAGGGCTTTATTGTTGTATATCCGGAAGGAACAGGTCCACTAGTAAAGGGGGAAGTATTTGGCACGTGGAATGCGGGTAGATGCTGTCCGCCTGCAATGGATAATAACGTTGATGATGTAGGGTTCATAGAATGTATGCTTGAGGAATTGGAGAAGGATTTCAATATTGATGGAAACAGTATTTACGCTACCGGGATGTCAAACGGCGCGCAAATGTGTTACCGATTAGCCTGTGAGTTAGCGAACAAGATAGCAGCAATTGCGCCATGCGGTTCCATTGGCACTTTTGACAATTGTACGCCTTCAAGACCTGTACCCGTAATGCATTTCCACGGTCTTGAGGACCCGTGCTGTTTTTATGACGGTGGACAGTGTGGCACGTGTATGGCAGAGTTTCTCAATGCGCTTGGGATCCCGGTTACACCACGTCCGTGGGACTGCATTCTCGTTCTAGCTTATGTGGATAAGTGGCGAATACAGAACGGATGCTCAAATCAAACAAAAATTACGTTCCAAACAGGAAATGCTACCTGCATCACATATCAAGAATGCCAGGACAATGCAGAAGTAACAATATGTACCATAACGGGTATGGGTCATACCTGGCCGGGTAGTACAGAATATAGCGCAGAAGCATGTAAAACACGCCCTAATGGTTATGTGTGCCTGTTATGGAAGGAAGCAGTGGGGGCGTTAAGCAATGATATTATAGCCAACGATGCCATGTGGGAATTCTTCAAGGAACATACCCTGAACTGCGGCAACGGCGTCTGCAGTAACGGTATCTGCGAGCCAGGCGAGAACAGATCTATCTGCCCAGAGGATTGCAAAGAATTTGCGAATGTATACCTCGCAACAAGAATTCCGGTAAAAACAGATGCTCAAATAGACTTTGTTAATGGCCATTATGATTCCGTGATGACGTCCATACTAAATGCGGAATTACGAGAGAAGATACAAGGCCCCAAGTTGTTTCTGTATCGTTCAATACAGGGTACGTGGACTCAGTTCAATCAGTTTAATTGGACGCATATAGATAGGAATGAGAATATGTTCTGCCACAAAAGTACTGCAGAAAACACTCACCCTAATAACAGAATCCTCACGATCTGGAATTCATGGCTGATGGATGGGGCTGATTTGGTTGATTCTGACGACCCGGATGCTTTAAACCACTGGATAAATTACTATGCGGTGACTGCTTCTGAGCAGGTATATAATCTTGGCTATGATGGTTTGTTTATAGATTCTGCCAGCCATAAATTATGGCCTGGTGCGGTATATGGACTAATGCCAGATGGTTATTCGGACGAGGGCTGGAGAGACGGCAGATATGCAGCTCTGGAATTCATCAAATCCTATTTCCCGGACAAGCTAGTGGTATTTAATGGGCTGCATTCAGACAATGGTGTGGAACATAGTCTTAAACTAACAGATGGTGGCGTGTGGGAAACGTTTGCATTTAAAGCCTCTGATGATTGCTACGCGGGTGAAGAGAAATGGCGAGAAGCGATTGAGTTAGTTGAAAGGAACAAGGGGGATAAGCTAAATCTATTAGTATCAAAGAAGAAGAACCTTGCTGCCGATGTACAAAGCCGGTTGTTTATCCTAACAAGTTATCTCTTGGTCAGCAATCAAAATGTATTCCTAAATATGATTGACTTAGGCTATGATCAATTAGAATCCATTTATTACTATCCCGAGTATGAGCTAGATTTAGGCGTTCCTTTGGACCGTTATAGGGTTAATGACGAGGGCATATATGAAAGGAAGTTTGAAAAAGGTATGGTGTTGGTGAATCCAAGCGATACGGAATCTTACACGTATAGTTTGGACAGGAAATACAATAAGCTAATTCCAGTGGGTGGGGGCGTGCTTCAGGAAGATGGAACATGTGACGGTTACCTCACCTATGAATCCGTGAATGATGTGCTAACCATTCCGCCAGTAAGTGGTGTTGTCCTTCTTGATGCAGTTGGTGCAGTCTGCGGCAACGGTATCTGCGAGGAAGGAGAAACCGTAGAGAGTTGTCCGGATGATTGCAAGATTGAGCTAGGTATTGCTTTTGGCGATGACTCTAACGATGAGCTATTCATGCCATATATACGAGACCTTAGCGCGGACGTTTCTTTAATAAAATTGCGATGGTGGTATGTAGAACCATATCCACAGAATCACACAAAGTATGTATTCAATACAACAAAATTGGATAACTTTCTTGCACAATTACAGGACGGAGACACAGTATTAATTAATGTATTCACGGCATCATACTGGGCGACTAATCAGACCTGTGAAAATAATACCCAAAGTAAAGGCTGTCCCTTAAAAGACGATGCAACATGCGAACATGCATACCGGGCTTTTATCTATAATCTTGTCACTCATGCAAATAACTACCTGACTGCCAACAATATTGATGCTGAAATCAGATACTGGCAAAGGGATACGGAGCCGGCATCAGCAAGGCATTTCCCGGGTGACAATCCTGATGCGTATGTAGATTTACAGCGATATTTCTATGAATCGGTAAAAAGTGCAGATCCTGATGCAAAGGTTGTTGGGGTCTGTGCAAATGGCGCACTAACAGAGAATATAGATGCATATGGTAATATAGTACCCAATAACGCTACATTTTTTCGCTATGTCATTGCAAATGCCAGTGAATATTACGATCTGTTGGACATCCGGTTCTACCAGGATGTCTACACTATACCCCAACGTCTAGGCTGGTTTATTCGGGAGATGGAGAACAATGGCTATCGAAAACCCGTGATAACCACAGAAGGCGGCGGGCCTACGAGCATGGAGTTCAAGGAGCACTACGGTACGGTATTGTCATGGTGTGGCAGCCACGGATACACGGAAAAGACGCAACTTTATGATTGTCTGTACGACATGGACCGTCAGGGCGTGCTTCCGGAAGAAATCACCATATTCATGCCTTATGATCCTCGTAATCCAACAAGTGTGCACAGGGAAGAGAAAGTGGAGCGGATGCTATGCCGTGATATTACCCAGAGGACTTTGATGTTGCTGGAACAGAACATCACCAAGCACTGGCGATGGGATCTAAGAGCAAAGAAGCTGAATTTTTGCGCTGATGGAGACATAGACGTCTATGGTAGCTTAGTTTTCAACAAATTAGCGCTGCTTAGATACCCGGGCATCATATGCAATGAGTGTAGTCCCGAAACAGACCCGGCAAAAAGAAAAACCTCTTATGGCTGTTACCAACGAATGCAGGAGAAACTGGACAATATTAAAACCGTTGAACGGATCAAAGCAGCAGGAAATCCTGACTTGTTCTTTTATAAAATAAACAAGCTCGATGGGAGCTATAATTTCACTATCTGGGAGAAACGGGACATATTTCAGGGTGAGGAAAATCCGCCAAACCAAACTTCAATTGAGGTCGGATTTGAAGCAGTAAAACTAACCGATGTCTTTGGCACAAAAGAGCTAAAATACGCCACTAATGGGATTTTAGCGCTGAACATTACTGACACGCCCGTATATATAGAAGAAGCTACAAAGAACCCACCAAGAATTACTCACTGCGTGCCGTCTTCGCCGGTCTATGATACCATGTGCAATTCGAGGACGTTTAATATCACAATCAATCAATCAGCCAGTAAATGTTAGCTGGCAGATAAACGGTTCGATGGTTCAAACGGATATAAATGTGACAGAAGCATCATACACGAATACGAGTGCAGTTGTCGGTTTTTGGAACGTTTCGGCGGTTGTGACTAATAGGAATGGGACGGACACGAATACATGGCTGTGGTCGGTAACATCACCTTGCTTCATCGCAACCGCAGCATATGGCACGCCTCTGCATGACGACATAGAAACATTACGTGATTTCCGGGATAGATATATGATGACAAATCATTTTGGGCGAGCATTTGTCGAGATTTATTATAGTATGAGTCCACCGATTGCCGATGCGATAAGAGCGAATGAAGGACTGGGCACCGCGGTAAGGGCTGGTTTTGTTAAACCGTTAGTCAATATCACGAGGATGTTTGTTTGATGGCGGTCTATGAGGTATGAGGGTGTTTAGCAATTCAGATTTAGCACCACACACGCCTTTCTTTTTCGTTGTATATACAGTATAACTACCTTCCATTAAGGACACGGATTTACACTGATTTACGCGGACTTACTAAACTAAATTTAAGTTTGACATTCTTGATCTTTATAATCTGTGTCAATCTGCGTTAATCTGTGTCTATAATTTATTTTCTTGAACCTCCTCTTTCCCAAACCGCCTTGTCAGGAACTTCTCGAACTCTATTACGAAGAATATCGGGACCGAGACTAAAATCATCGGTATCCACCACTCTGCCGGTAAGGGCGCTGTTCTAAACGGATTAACGCCTATAGCAGGAAGTGCATAGATTATTGTAAGCTGCAATCCCATAGCCACCGCAATACCGATGAACACCCATTTATTTGAAAATGGACTGAACGTAAATGCCGACTTTGTTATGGACCGCGCGGTGAAGAGATAACAGATATGAACAAGCATTACCGTAGTGAATGCCGCGGTTTGAGCTTGTGTCAGCAGTAGCTCGTTTACTCCGGAATCGGTGCAGGCGGGCATACCGTAGTAGTAATATATAAAGAATCCTGCAAGTGCCATTGCCAGTGATACTATCCCAACCTTCTTGAAGAAGGGGCTATCAGTTATCCGCTCTTTAGGATCTCGCGGCGCTCTTTCGACTAGCCCTTTTTCCTTCGGTTCCCGGATGATTGGAAGTGCGAGTGCAACGGCATCGATCAAATTTAGCCACAGGATTTGCACTGGCTCCACTGGTAGACGCACCCCGAAGAGTGTTATAAACGGTGCAAGCAGGATGGCACCCAATATCAGCAGGGTTTGCCCACCATTTGTGGGCAGCGTGTATAAGATAACTTTCCGGATATTCTCGAAGACATGTCTGCCCTCTTCCACCGCAGACACGATACTGGCGAAGTTATCATCCGTTAGAATCATATCCGCAGCTTCCTTGCTCACCTCAGTTCCTGTTATACCCATAGCTATTCCTATGTCCGCAGCTTTTAGCGCAGGTGCATCATTTACGCCATCGCCGGTAACAGCAGTGACATTCCCTCTCTTCTGTATTTGTTTGGTTATCCGAAACTTATGTTCCGGTGCAACTCGTGCATATACCGAGACAGTATCCACAACTTCATATAGTTGCTCATCACTCATTCTCGACAGTTCTTCACCGGTCAACACAGTATCCTCGCCTTCTCCGATTCTTAACCGCTGTGCGATTGCTTTCGCCGTCTGCGCATGGTCACCGGTAATCATCACAACCCTGATTCCCGCACGTTTACATTTCTGGACCGCCTCAATCACTTCCGCTCTTGGCGGGTCTATCATCCCCTGCAGTCCGAGGAAAGTTAGTCCTTCAAGATCCTCAGGATTAAGCGACTTTTTATCTTTTGCAACGCGCTTATATGCCATACCAAGCACTCTCAAAGCTTCGCCCGCCATCGCATTCACTTTGTTTTCGAGTTCGTCAGTCTGCAGAGTCTCAACGCTACCATCGCACAACTGGTTTTGACACATCATTAAAATACGCTCCGGGGAGCCTTTTACGTATATTACATTTTCTGACTCGCCTTCGTGCATTGTGGCCATATACTGCTGCTCGGCTGCAAAAGGTATTTCATCCAATTTGATAGTGTCTGCGGAAATACCCGCTTTGCGTGCTGAGACTACCAAAGCGCCTTCTGTTGGGTCTCCTACTATGCCGTACTGCCCCGTATCCTCTACTAGTGTCGCATTGTTACACATGTAGCCAGCTTTCAATGTTTCAATCAGTTCTTTACTTCCTTGCGCAGGGTTAATTGTCTTATCAGCAAGGATAAACTCTCCAACTGGGTTGTACCCAACGCCACTCACATTATAATCGCTGCCGCCAGAATGAATCCAGGAAACAGTCATTTGGTTTTTAGTGAGCGTACCGGTTTTATCTGAGCATATAACCGTAGTACATCCGAGCGTTTCGGCCGCTGGCAGTCTCTTTATAAGTGCATTTCTCTCCGCCATCTTTGTCACGCCAAAGGCTAATGTTATGGTCAATATAGCCGGCAGACCCTCTGGTATTGCCGCAACTGCTAAGGATACCGAGGCAAGGAACGCATAGGTAGGCGAGAATCCAAATAATACGGCCATTATGAAATTAAGAACAGCAATTACGAGGATCGCGATAATAATGAATCGGGTGAACTCGCCCATCTTCCGCATCAGAGGCGTAGTAATTTTTCGTGTCTCTTTCATAAGTACTGCGATTCGACCTATCTCGGTATGCTCCCCCGTCCCCACCACCACGCCCTTACTAGAGCCACGAGTAATAAATGTGCCACCGAAAGCGATACAACGCTGATCTGCGGGTGCCAAGTCGGGTTTCGGGATCGGATCAACATTCTTTCGTACCGGTACGGACTCGCCGGTAAGTGCCGCTTCATCGGCGCTCACGTTCTTTGCGTAGAAGAGCCGCAAATCCGCGGGCACTCGGTCGCCCTCATCCAACAGAACCACATCACCGGGAACCAATTCACGTGCTGCTATTACCCGTCTCTCACCATCCCGGAGCACGGTGCATTCAGGCGTCATTATACTCTTCAACGCCTCCGCTGAAGCTTCCGCTTTACCCTCTTGTATGAACCCTATTATTGTGTTGGCTAAGACCACCGCGAGAATAACCGTAGCATCCATCCACATATCCAGAAAGGCAGTAACGAGCGCGGCAACGAGCAAGACATAGACTAAAGGATTGTGGAACTGCATAATAAATCGGATGAGTGGACTTCGCTTCTTGAACTTCAGCTCGTTGTAGCCATAGGTCTCAAGCTTTGCTTTTGCCTCATTTGTGTGGAGCCCAGCAGTGCTGGATCCGAAAGCTTCAAAAACATCTTCGGCAGATAGTTGATACCATTTTTCCTGCTTCTGCAATTCCGACTCCTATATTTGTAATAATTTGGAATATTAGCTATGGGCAGCCAAGCCACATACCAGATGAGCACTGATTGCAGTCCGACCGGATCTCAATGGTCTTCTCTATATGGAAGTTTCCAACTGTCTCCATCCTACCGGTGGCGATGGTATGATGAGGGCTTATGAGGATCTTTAGCTGCGAAGCCTATGTGCGACATCCCAAGGACGTTAGCAGTTATCGTGTGTACAAGTGTGCCACTACGAGACAGTTCAGCATAATTTTGATTACGTCCGGTATTTATAACAAACGGTTCCTCCAACCGGCAACACTGAATGAACTGAGTATTGGCCACCTCTTTATCCACTACGTATACCGCATTCTTTCCCACTACGCCACTATCAACCCTGACGTATTCTACAGCGGCGGCACTACTAACCATCGCTATCAGCACACACAATACGACTGATGTCACAATGAGTGCACATTCGCTTTTCATTTTATTTTATTTGCCCGTGCTCTCAGTAGCGGATAAAATATCCACTGCAACTACCCGCTCGCCTTTCTTTACATTCATTATCCGCACACCCTGCGTATTTCTGCCCTGCACGGAGATGCTGCGAACAGAAATTTTCGTCACCATCCCGTCAGAAGTAGCAACCATTAACTCATCTGTAGTCTTTACTTGTTTTATACACACTACTTTACCGTTTCTTTCTCCGGTTTTTATGCTGATCACGCCCTTGCCTCCACGGTGTGTTTCTCTATAAGCCTCCAGCTTTGTTCTTTTACCATAGCCTTTCTCTGTTATCGTAACGGCCCTGTTCTTCTCTTTCGATACGCCCAGATCAAGAGCTTCTATACTTGCTATCTCATCGTCCTTTTCCAACCTCATCCCTCTTACTCCTGCGGCATATCTGCCCATTTCTCTTAATTCCTCTTCCTGGAAGAAAATAGCCTTCCCTTTCTTAGAGCTTAAGATTATTCCATTCTGTCCTGCTCCACGATCCTGTGTGTCAGGCGATGGCTTAATCAATACAACATCAGCTAACGAATCGCCCTTATTGGTCTTAACGGCGACGACTCCTGTACTACGTATGGCCTTCAACTTAGCAAGAGCGCTTCTTTTTACCACACCTCGTTTAGTAGCGAAAACAAGATATGCTCCCTCTGTATTAGTTTCTATACCCTTATCCACGTCTTCAGGAATAGCAACAGCAGTTACGAACTTTTCCCGCTCCTCGGTACTTATGCCCAGCCCGGGAATGTTCACTAAAGGCTTCCCTTTGGAATGTCTGCTACTTGGCGGGATTTCATATGTCTTCACCTGGTATGCTTTACCAAATTCAGTGAAAAAAATCAGACGTTCCCTTGTGGACGCGCGTATGAAATTAACGATCTTATCATCTTCTTTCTTTTCTATCACGGCAATTCCTTTTCCGCCCCTCATCTGCTGCTTAAATATATCTGCCGGTAATCGCTTCACATAATCGCGCTGCGTGAGATACAGGATTACTTCCTTCTCTTCTATAAAGTCACGCTCGCTTAACGTCACCATCTCTTCTATATTGGTTCTTCTCGCATCGCCATACTTATCCTTCTGTTCTATCAGTTCCTCTTTTAGTAGCTCATATATCCGTGCTTCGGATCCCAATACCTCTTGTAACCAGTTTATTTTCGTCTCAAGCTCTGCCCGTTCGGTTTCTATTTTGTCACGTTCTAAAGCACTCAATCGCGAAAGTCGCATATCTAATATCTCTTTCGCTTGCTCTTCACTCAGCTCAAACCGGGCAATCAGAGCGGATTTAGCCGTTTTTGTATCGCTTGCCGCTTTTATTAGCCTTATTACCTCGTCTATATTCGATATTGCAATAATCAAACCTTTTAATATGTGCAGCCTCTTCTCTGCACGTTTCAATTCGTATTGCAGCCTTCTAATCGTTACTTCTTTCCTGTGCTTTATGTAGCACTCTATGAGTTCCTTTAGTGTTAATACTCGTGGTTCGCCATCTATCAGAGCGAGATTGATCACTCCAAACGTATTTTCCAATTGTGTATGTTTATAAAGCCGGTTCAAAATGATGGCAGAATTTGCGCCGGCTTTCAATTCTATTACAATTCGCATCCCTTTACGGTCCGATTCGTCCCGCAGACCACTAATACTCTCTACTTTGTACTTCTTTGCAAATTCCGCTATCTCTTCCACCAGTCTACTTTTGTTTACCTGGTATGGTATCTCATTTATGACTATCTGCTCTTTTTTACCCTTTATTTCTATCTCTGCCTTCGCTCTTATCCTTATGCTCCCTCGACCTGTTTCATACGCACGTTTTATGCCCTCGTAGCCAGTGATAATACCGCCAGTGGGGAAATCAGGCGCTTTTATTATCTGCATCAGCTCTTCTATACTCACTTCGGGCTCCTCTATTACTCGTATTACACCATCTACCACTTCTGCCAAGTTGTGTGGCGGCATATTTGTTGCCATACCTACTGCGATACCAGATGAGCCATTTATCAACAGATTAGGCAGTTTTGCGGGTAAAATCCGCGGTTCCTTAAGAGAGTTATCAAAATTAGGGCTCCATTCAACGGTATCCTTTTCAAGGTCAAGCAGTAGCTCCTCCGCTATTTTTGACAGTCTTGCTTCGGTATAACGCATTGCGGCAGCGGAATCACCATCTACACTGCCGAAATTACCCTGTCCGTCTACTAAGGGGTACCTATAAGAGAAATCTTGTGCCATTCGCACCATTGTATCATAGACGGCAACGTCACCATGAGGATGGTATTTCCCCAGGACATCTCCGACTATCCGCGCTGATTTCTTATGCGGTCTATTGTGCGTGACGCCAAGCTCATGCATTCCGTACAATATACGGCGATGCACCGGTTTCAGCCCATCTCGTGCGTCCGGAAGCGCTCTTCCTACTATCACGCTCATCGCATAATCCATATACGAGCGCGTCATCTCGTCCTCAACACTGACTTCTATTACACGCTCTCGCGCCTCCGCCTCACGCTGGTCTTCACTCATTTCATTGCTATGGGTTATACTATGAAACTAATAGTAAGTAAGTATTTGTTACTACAAGATATTTCCCTATTTCTTGCGTTAATCTTGTGTAATCTAGTGGTTTTGTATTATCTTGCATCTTCTCTGATTCTCGAGCAATATCCTATAAGAATAGCGCTCTATATACACCATTAAATATCTCATCATCAATATCGCCTGTTTTTATGTTGAGTCTCAAAAGCTTTCTCCATCTCGCCCAGAGTAGAATAACAATAGCTAAGGGCGTCATACACCGCCG
Organism: uncultured ANME-1 euryarchaeote; assembly: GCA_965195275.1. Classification (GTDB taxonomy): domain Archaea; phylum Halobacteriota; class Syntropharchaeia; order Alkanophagales; family Methanospirareceae; genus Methanophaga. Next base: position 14,086 of record CBDAFQ010000056.1, read on the forward strand.
CTTTATCGCTTTCGAGTTCCATAAGCTGGTTATAATATTCAATTGCCAGATCAAAACGGAAATGCTTTTCCAGGAACTCGCAAGTGTTATAATATGCATTCATCAAATAAAGATTGGAACGCATTTATCGTGCATGTACCGCGGGTGGAAAAGGTATAATATGTTTTCCATTCTTTTGTTGTAGATACCGATATACACCGCAGTAGTTCCCACCACCGTTACTACATGTATATGACTCCTTGCGATATGAAGGGCAACATCTATAAAATTTACACCTTGGTTTAGGTATTGCAAACAGCATCACCCAAAGAGGGTAATGCATCTTTTCTAACGCCTCTTTCATTTTACTTTCCGCCATTTTTTTTATCTTCCAATCCCCCGTGAGCGCACCCTATATTTTTTTTTTTGAAAATGCAGGAAGAAGGTGCGACCGCTTCCTCTTCGCTGCATATACCTGGTTATTTATTGTTACCCTTTACTGTTACCATTAGTGGTTAGAGAATAAAAACCTTTCGGTTTTTTATGAACCGTTACCCTAACGGGTAACTTTCGTGTCGGGGGAATACGCAAAATGAATAGAAATATTCATAGTTTTGTTCTTGTACATAACGTATAAGTTCTACCTATAAATTTAATTTAGGACGCAGATTTACACTGATTTAATTTCTTCTGTGTCAATCTGCGTTAATCGGTGTCAATATTTAATTTTAGTTGGATATTATGCTTTCTTGATTTATAAAACGTGCTAACGCTTTCGCATACACGCCCCTAAAAAGGCAATAAACGGTGGCGAAGGCTTGTTCGGCCTCGACTTGAATTCCGGATGGAACTGCGTAGCAAAGAAAAACGGATGCTGCTGGTTCTCCAATATCTCCATCCTCGTGCCACTTCTATCGCTACCCGAAAAGATCATCCCTTCGTGCTCTATCATACCTACATACTCGGGATTTACCTCGTACCGGTGCCTGTGCCGTTCCACGATCTTCTTCTTGCCATATACCCGTTCCGCCAATGTATCTCCTCGTATAAACACTTCATGATCGCCCAGCATCATCGTTCCACCTTTCGCAGTCACACCTTTTTGCTCTTCCAGCAGGTCTATCACAGGATGAGGCGTATCACAGAGTTCAGCGCTATGTGCATCCTTCAGTTTTGCGATGTTCCTCGCGGCTTCTATCACTGCTAACTGGAATCCGAAACACAATCCCAAAAATGGTATTTTATTCACTCTTGCATATCCTATCGCCTTTATCTTACCTTCGGCGCCACGAACGCCGAAACCACCGGGAACCAGTATGCCCTGCACATTATCAAAAACGGTTATCGCACCTTTAACTTCCAAATCTTCCGCTTCTAGCCATCGCATCGTCACTTTACAGCCTATCGCCGTAGCTGCGTGCTTTATCGCTTCTTTTATACTCAAATAGGAATCCTCTAACTCGGCATATTTGCCCACTATCGCTATTAATATCTTATTATCACCGGCAGAGATCGCCTTTTGCCGCTCTACCATCTTCAGCCAGTCCATGTCTTTTTTTTGCTGCTCTAACTGCAGCTTTTGCATCACATAAGTGTAAATACCCTCTTTCTCCAGTAGTAGCGGCACTTCGTATACGTCCTCTGTATCAGGTGCGCTAATCACCGCTTCTGGCTTCACATTACAGAACATTGCTATTTTCTTCTTCACGTCCACCTTCAGTGCCTTTTTACATCGGCATACGATTATATCAGGTTGGAGTCCTAATTCTCGGAGTGCCTTCACAGAGTGCTGTGTGGGCTTCGTCTTTTGCTCGCCCAAAGCAGTAAAAGGGACTAAAGTAACGTGAATGAATAGGAAATCTGTCTCGCTCTCCTCGCCCTGCATTTGCCTTATCGCTTCCAGGAAGGGCATGCTCTCTATGTCACCAACCGTACCACCTACCTCCACCAAGCAGATGTCGGCGTCACTATTAGCTGCAACATCTCTTATTCGTGCCTTTATCTCATTCGTCACATGCGGGATTATCTGCACCGTCTGACCTAGATATTCACCCCTCCGCTCTCGCTCTATGACCGCGGAATAAACGACGCCCGTGGTAATATTATGCGCTCGCTCCAGCTCAACATCCGTGAACCGCTCGTAATTACCCAGATCAAGGTCAACCTCCGTGCCATCACCCAGGACATACACTTCTCCATGCTGAAAGGGATTCATCGTACCGGCATCTATGTTTATGTACGGGTCGATCTTTATCGGCACGATTTTATAGCTCCGATCACGCAATATCCGGCCGATGGAGGCCAGGGTGATGCCTTTTCCAAGTCCGCTCATCACGCCCCCTGTCACCACAATGAATTTCATGCTCATTTCTTAGAATAAATATTTGTTTCGCTCTTATTATAACCACAAGCTTATATTAGAAATTATAAATAACTATAAATATGAAGATCAAAGAGGCGATTAAAGCACATATAAATGACGCTGGCGGGAAATAGAAGACAAGAACGAAGAAAATGAAGAATAATATCGCCGCAACTGCTGACACACCCAATCGCTGAAGAAGGACTTTCTCCTCTGATGAGACCTTAGTTACCTTCTTTTCCTTTAGCTTCGCCACTTCCATTTCATGCTCTTCTTTACGATCTTCTTTTGCCTCTATTATCGCTACGGGGAAACTCTTCTTCGCCGCTCCATAGCCTGCACTTACGAATATCTCGCCGACATCTAACTCCGGTACCACTCCTGCATAGCTCTTTGGCAGTCTTACAATCGCTGCTATCTTCTCCTTATCTATTACATACACCTTATCTCGCAAAATCATTACCTTGTCTTTCATCTCCTCACCGAGCGAGAAATGCACATGCGTTGGCTTTCCATGATTGGTGATAATAATCTCGAAGCTCGTTTCCTCGCCTACGTTCAGTGGAATCTTCAGTACGTCATGCTCAAATTCTATTGAATTCAAACTCTTTCTACTCAGGTATATCCTTTGCTGTATCCTTTCCATCTATCATCTCCCTGTCCTAAGCGAGTGATGGCAATAAAATAAAATAAAAGGGAATCAAGCAAACTTTAGTCAGAACTTTGCCTTAGCTCTGGCGGCAATAGGTTTGGAATGCCATCATCTATGGGGTACCGCTGCTCGCATTTCCCACAGTATAAGCTTCCGACTACTATCTCTCCCTTTTCATCCTCCTCTTCTATACTTAAATCCAAATCGCCCTTGCACATTGGACATGCGAGTATGTCCATCAGCTCTTTTTTCATCACTTACCCCCTAAACTAATTAACATCTTTAAAAAACACTACCTATATGTTTATGATGTTTTTTTTAAAAGTAAACGTCAGGTCATGTAGAAACATCGGTTTGTATGAAAAATGCAAAAATCAAAGTTCAATAAATGGCAATGATGTGTGTTTTAAAGTAAAAAGCTCTTATCCATCTCTATCGTATATTTTGCAGTTTTACATTTGCACTCCTCATTTTGCAATTACGACACCATTTACCCGAACAGCTAACAACCTGGTTTTTTTTTGTCGATGACATCACCCCTTTTTGTCAGGTCTGACCGCTTTTGAGCCATCTTTGCATCTCCCGAAATAGCGGTCGTGTTACGAGATGAATAAAGGTCACATTTAATACCATCTATTTAGATTTTATCTGAAATTTTAGGTAGCAATTGGGCTTTAATCTTAAATCGACACGCAAATATCGAAACATTTAAATATTGGGCCCTCCATACAGTATATCATGACAGTGATTCATAAAAATGGATGCCCAAGTAATAGTATGTGCTATTATGTAGCAGAATCGGTACCTGAAGAAATCATGGAGATCTATTCTGTAATCCTGAGCATAAAGGCTGAAGAAAGCTATCAGAACATATCTAATAATCTTAACACTGTTTTTCAACGACTGGACTATCTGATTGCACAGGATATATGTGATAAACGAGCAGAAGAGTTCATCTATAATCCGGGATTTGATTCTGCTTTTGATGCTATTTCCAGTTTCAGAAGCTTGTATACAGCGAAAATCGAAGTTGAACATGCAAAAGCCATAATAAAGAGCGGGGATCCCTGGAAAACGCTCAAAAATTTCGCCTATATCCCCAATTACCTCCAACTGGCTAAGACCGAATATCAAGGATCACAGCTTAAGCCAGGAGACCATGTTCTGTTTCTCGGTAGCGGACCACTGCCTATCAGTCTTATAATTCTTTGTCGTCTGTATGGGCTAAGAGGGGTCGGGATTGAGCAAGAACCAGACAGGGCAGAATTGTCAAGAATGGTACTGCAGAAACTGGAGTTTTCTGATCAGATCAGAATAATCGCGGGGAACCATTTCACATTGCCATTGGAAGAGAAGTTCGAACTCATCATGGTAGCGGCACAAGCGGAACCCAAAAAGGCGATCTTTGATCATCTGGCAGAGGTGCTGCCGACGGGTACAAAAGTATCCTATCGCATCTATGAGAAAGGGCTTAGACGGTTGTTGGACACATTTTCACGTTATGAACTCCCTGAACCGTTTGTAGAATATCTCCGGATAGCACCAAAACAGCCGGTCAACAATACCGTTGTGTTTCTGACCACTAAAGGTATTAAGTAAAAATCAGGAGATTTATGCAGGATGTATGATGCAGGTTAGACATGAATCGTTACAATTTCTCGTGACGATCTGTGTAACCCCTCCATGAAGCAATCTGTTATTAATTTCGCAATAAGTCATATATATATGCGAAGAGTTATAGAAGTGATGACTACCTGTCATAAACATGAAGGGATTATCTGGGAAGATATGAAAAAATGAATGAAAAATGTGGAATATGGATTACATGTGCTGCAATTTTGTTTTTATCTTGCTTTGCAGGTACCGCCTCGGCAACGATATGGTCTGTTGATGATAGCGGCGGGGCAAATTTCACAAGGATACAAGATGCGATAATTAATGCTTCGATAGGTGATACGATTTTAGTTTATTCCGGTGTTTATTACGAGAATGTGGTTGTGGATAAATCGGTTACACTAAGAGGGATTGGTCATCCTGTTGTGGATGCAAGGTGGAGCGGAAATGCTGTTACATTAACTGCTGATGGGATTACGCTTGAAAGGTTCGATATAACAAACGCTGCAGGTTTAGGGATAGGCGCAGGGATCGAGATAACCTCAAACAACAATAACATTACTGGCAATAATCTCAGAACCAACATCCAAGGCATCTGCCTCGTTAATTCCAGTAGCAACACCATTACTGGCAATAATGTCTGCAACAACGTATGCGGCATATACCTCAACAATTCCAGTAGCAACACCATCACTGACAGCACAGCCAGTAACAACTGGAATGGCATCTACCTCGTGTCTTACTGCAACAATAATACCATTGCTGGCAATAAGGTCAGCGGCAACAAAGATAGGGGAATATTAGTCATCCATTCCAACGACAACACCATTACTGGCAATGCTGTCAGCAACAACGAGTGCGGCATCCATCTCGCCTCTTTCAACAGCACCATTACTGGCAATATTGTCAGCAATAACAACGATGATGGCATCTACCTCTGGGATTCCAGTAACAACACCATTACTGGCAATATTGTCAACGATAACAACGATGATGGCATCCGCCTCGTGTTTTCTGGCAACAACACCATTACTGGCAATAATGTCAGCAACAACGATGATGGCATCTACCTCAGATTTTCCAGCAACAACACCATTACTGGCAATACACATGTAAATGATGGTCTTTTTGTTGATTCTTCCTATCATAATACCGTGGAAGAGAATACAGTAAATGGCAAGCCTCTTGTTTATCTTGAAGATACCTCAGATTACAAGGTTAAAGATGCCGGGCAGGTTATTCTTGTTAATTGCAGTAATAGCACGGTAGAAAATCTGGATTTATCCAATACAAGCGTTGGGATAGAATTTTGGGACATAGAAGACAGTACAATCTCAAATAACAAAGTCAGCAATAACAAGTGGGGCATCCGTCTCGAATCTTCCGGCAACAACTCCATTACTGGCAATACTGTCAACAGCAACAGACAGAGCGGCATCGCCATCTTGGACTCTGACAACAACATTATTACAGGCAATAATGCCAGCAATAACTACTTTGACGGTATCGACCTCCTATCTTCCAGCAACAACACCATTACTGGTAACAATGTCAGCAACACCAACCGTGGAAGCATCGATCTCTCCTATTCCAGCAACAACAGCATTAGAGGTAATAATTTCAGCGACAACGGTGGCAGCATCGGCCTCTACTATTCCAGCAACAATAGCATTAGAGGTAATAATTTCAGCAACAACGGTGGCGGCATCTATCTCTACTATTCCAGTAACAACTGCATTACTGGCAATACACATATAAATGATGGTCTTTTTGTTGATTCCTCCTATCATAATACCGTGGAAGAGAATACAGTAAATGGCAAGCCTCTTGTTTATCTTGAAGATACCACGGATTACACGGTTGAAGATGCAGGGCAAGTTATTCTTGTTAATTGCAGTAATATCACGGTAGAAAATCTGGATTTATCCAATACAACCGTTGGTATAGTACTTTGGAACACAGAAGACAGTACAATCGCAAACAACAAAGTATACAACAACAGCCGGCACGGTATCTACCTCTACAATTCCCGCAATAACATTATTACTGGCAATACTGTCTGCCACAATGACGATGATGGCATCCTCCTAGAGTCTTCCAGTAACAACATCATTATTGGTAATAATGTCTGTAATAACAATGATCACGGTATCAGCTTATTATATATGTTTTCTGAAGACAACTTAATCTATCTCAACAACTTCATAGACAACACGGACAACGTTTATTACAGCTTTCCTTGGGCTACCATCTGGAACTCCAAAGAAGAAATAACCTACACTTACAACGGTAACAGGTACATAAGCTACCTTGGCAACTACTGGGATGATTACGAAGAGAAATATCCGGATGCTGAAGAGATAGACTCAACAGGAATTTGGGATACGCCATACAGCATATACAAGGAGTACAATAAGGACTTTTATCCGCTGGTGGAGCCCCGGGAGAGATACATACCATAGCGTTTGCTTATCTTTTCGGTTCCTTTCTCGATTCAGAAAGCCTTAAAGTTATCAAGATAGATTTGAAATTTGGGCACCCTCGTATCCATATAAAAATAGCTTATTTCTCTCCAAGCGCTAAAAAGAGATATGGGCTGTTTGCAATTTTATATGACAAAGGTCTGTTTTTAGTTTCAAAATCCCTAAGTTTTTCGAGATTATTCACCGATATTTTCTTTAATCCAACCTCAGTAAATAGATCAACTACATCGTTTGGCGTAATTCCGTTAAAAAAAGGCAATTGATCTTTTATCGTAGCGTAATGGCTCGTGAACATGCGAGGATTTCGGTTTTCTGTCAAAAGGACAATCATACTACCAAGGAATCGGCGTAAACGCATATGTATTGCAGGATCGTGCCACCGACCATCAATAAGTATGAGTTTACCACCGGATTTTACAACGCGGCTCCACTCATTGACTGCTATTTTGGGATCGGGTAATGTCCAGAGAAGATACCTATTCATCACGATGTCAAAAGATCCATCATCAAACGGCAAGTTTTCCGCATCACCATGCATAAAATTAACAGTTAACCTTAATCTCTCCGCGTTATACCGTGATTTTTCCAGCATACATTGGGATATGTCTATTCCAGTTACATTATGCCCAAGTTCCGCAAAAAGCAGCGCTAAAAAGCCTGTACCTGTCCCGACATCTAAAATATTGAGATTTCTATCTGTCCTGATCTCAGTTTTCAGTATAGACTTCCATAAATGTTGTGCAACATCATGCGATTTGTATACATTTCGATCATAAGTCTGGCTTCTTCTGTCCCAATACAACCCAACCCTGCTTTTCACATCCATCACAAAACCCACCGCATATTATAACATTATTTTTCTATATCTTATTATTATTCTCTTGTTTATTTTGTATCAATATGAAAGACTGTTACAATATATTTGAAATGGTGTACTCAAAATGGTGTGGTCCTGTAAGAGAACCCACAAATATTAATTTACCAGAACGGTATCATTTTCCAATGATTTTTAAGACACAGATTAACGCTGATTAACACAGATTTAAAGTAGTGTAACAATTGCTTTTTAAATTTTGATTCTATGAACCCGTAAAAACTTAATAATCTTTTCGGGACTTTAGAGTAGCGTCTGTGTAAATCTGTGAAATCGGTGTCAAATTATGAGAATTATCAAAAATGGTAAACTATTTACTGGGAGTTCCCTAATTCACTTTATTTATTCTTTTGTAGAAAGATTATTTCTTTTGTTTTGATAAGACTTTTCTTTCCGCGAAGCTTGCGCAGCATTTTTGGCCACACTTTCTTAAAGTTTGATAGAACATGTTTTTTACCGCCGAAATCGTAGTGGTAGTGTATAGAGATGGCAACAAAAAAGATAATGGTGCAGGGCACGGGATCAGGCGTGGGCAAGAGTATAATTGTAGCTGCGCTTTGTCGCATATTTACCCAGGATGGCTATAAGGTCGCGCCCTTCAAATCGCAGAACATGGCTCTTAACTCTTATGTTACCGCAGATGGTCTTGAAATAGGGCGTGCGCAAGCGTTTCAAGCGTTCGCAGCTTCTAAAGAGCCGACAGTGGAGATGAACCCGATCTTGTTGAAGCCAACAAGCGATACCGGTGCTCAGGTCATCGTACGTGGCAAGCCAATAGGCAATATGACGGCAAAGGAATATCATGATTACAAGCCAAAAGCATTGGCACTCATAAAGGACTGCTTTGAGCATCTCGAACGTGAAAACGAGATCGTAGTGATAGAAGGTGCGGGCAGCCCAGCGGAAATAAACCTCCGTGCGAACGATATTGTAAACATGCGCATCGCAAAACTTTTAGATGCGCCCGTGCTACTTATCGGCGATATAGACAAAGGCGGCGTCTTTGCCTGGATTGTGGGAACACTCGAACTGCTTGAGACAGAAGAGCGCGAGTTGGTAAAGGGTATTCTGATAAACAAGTTCCGCGGTGACCTGGACATACTCAAGCCAGGACTGGAGTTCCTTGAGAAAAGAACCAGTAAGCCAGTAATAGGAGTTATACCATATTTTCAGGATATTAAGATACAGGAAGAGGACTCGCTATCATTGGAAAAAGGTAAGAAAAGTTTGCCGTTAGAGGAGAAAGAGATAAATGTAGTAGTCGTTTACCTGCCTCATATATCAAACTTCACTGATTTTGACGTTTTAGAAGCAGAGGATACTGTGTCGCTGCGATATGTTGGCAAGGACGAAGAAATAGGCGAGCCTGATGTGATAATTATACCAGGGTCAAAGAATACCATCGGCGACCTGCAGTATCTTAAAAGTATGGGATACGCATCCGCGATAGTGGAAAAAGCAATAAGCGGTAAGTGCGTTGTTTTTGGCGTCTGTGGCGGTTATCAGATGCTCTGTACTTCCCTGATAGACCCCAAAGGTGTGGAATCAAAACTCCGTGAGATAGAAGGCCTTAACCTGCTGCCGGCTACAACGATATTTGAAAGTCATGCACAGAAAATGACGAATCAAGTGCGTGCGATAGCGGATTTGGAGTTCTACAAAGGGGCGATAGAGGGCTATGAAATACATATGGGACGGACTCATTTCTCTGATGGCGCAATAAAAAATGCTTTTACGATTGTTGAACGCTCCGGTGAGAAGGTTATGTATGATGTCGGTGGTGCCGTTTCTGGTAACGTCATAGGGACGTATATACATGGTATATTTGACAACGATGGATTTCGACAAGCTTTTTTGGACTACATAAGAAAGAAGAAAGGATTAGCTATGTACAAGAAGGGAGACAAAAGTGGTGGGATTGATTGGGATATAGAATATAATAAATTAGCAGATGTCATGCGGAAAAATAGCGATATGAACAAGGTGTATAAAATCTTGAATTGCACAGGAATGATGAAGATATAATAAATTAATGTAAGAATATGAAAAAAGTGGCAGAAGTGCTAAGCGGATGGATAAGGAAGAAGGTAGAAGAAGCATCTGCTGAGGGTGTTATCTTAGGTATGAGCGGTGGGTTGGATTCTTCTGTAACTGCGGTTTTATGCAAGAATGCATTTCCTAAAAGCACACTTGGACTGATAATGCCCTGTTTTAGTGATCCTGCGGATATAGCGCATGTGAAACAGGTAGCGGAAAAGTTTGATATAGAAACAAGGAAGGTTGACCTCTCACCGGTCTTCCTCACGGTCCTTGAAACGCTTGAATCTCGGGCTTACGAGGGGGATATAGCAACGGCGAATCTTAAGCCGCGTCTGAGAATGCTTGTGCTTTACTACTTCGCAAACAAGCTGAATTATCTGGTTGTCGGTACAGGAAACAAAAGCGAACTCATGATTGGCTATTTTACCAAATACGGCGATGGTGGTGTGGATCTACTCCCATTGGGCGATCTTCTGAAGACCGAGGTGCGAGCTCTGGCTGAGGTGCTGGAGATACCGAAAGCGATAATAGAGATGCCGCCTTCTGCTGGGCTCTGGGCTGGGCAAACGGATGAAACGGAGATCGGAATGTCTTACGAGATACTTGATGGGGTATTGAAGGCGATAGAGTCAAATGATTTCGCAGGTTGCGATATGGATAAGGTCAAGATGGTGAAGGACATGGTTAAGAAGGCAGGACATAAACGTGAAAAAACTCCGGTTGCGTATTTATAATCTTTTTACGATAATTGAAATGAAAATATCAGGAACTGGTATAGCGATGGCAATCATCATCATAGCCGTATTATTATCTCATGTATCGGCGGTGGAACATTACGAGGTGAGCGTTACCACCGGTAACACCACATGGACGATAGACCGCACAAAGCTGCCGGTATCTTTCGATATTTCGGGTACGGTAAGCGGAAACGGAAGTAAGAAGGATTTGATCCGCACGCAGCCAGGCGAAGTTACAATAAGTGAGATCCTGGACCTGAAGTCAACGGTAGATCCTGTGAATATAACCGCCACAGTCCAGAGTGATAATGCAACGATGAACATAACAGAAGCTTGGCCCACCTCTTTGATAGACGAGACAGAGCTGAGCTACAGCGGAAAAGGGATATCATCCTAGGAGATATATGGCAATAACAACGACATCATTTGCTCCCGGTTTAGTTTAGAGCAACGAAGTTGGAGAAGGAGAGTACATGCAATGCAACCTTATTAAAGCTGATTTTTAGTGCTTTGATAACGCCTGAAAATGTAACAGAGATCCAAGGCTTCGTCACGAGCACTGATTACAAGCTAAAAGCGACTTCTGATAAATTCTCGCATTTTGATTACAAACATGTGGAGAACGATAAGATGTCAATAATCGGATCCGAGAGCTACTTCGGTAATTACGCTATTGAAACTGAGATTAAGATGGCTGCGTTTGTAGAAGAACCTAAAGATGATGCATCGGAGGTGTGGTTACCTTGCCCCTGTGGTGATCATTAAGCATAAAATTGGGTGCTTTTTTACACCACCGGATTAAATTGAGTTTCACGAGAAAAGAAAAACCGTAATTAAAGGTGGCTTTCAATTATTTGTTGATAACATGCATTATATATAACTGTAAGTTTTACATATACTCATAATTTAGAATTCAAATGGTGATCCCTTGGACATAAAAGGGGCCCGTGGAAGGGATGGATGAACATGAATAAAAAATCATTTGCGCTGATAATGACAACAGCGGTCTTAGTACTGTGCTTTTTATCGCCTTTCGCAGGCGCAGTAACTATAAGCTATACCGCAGATTCAGGTGGCGAGTCTGTATCCATAAACGAGAACTACGACGTTGATAACACCGTAACGGTGAAAGAGAGTACGGACATCAGCTTCGGTAACCTTCAGGTAGACCAGGAGCGGACGGCGGAAGGGACGGGCGAGGCAGACTTGGGGCAGACGATCACCGGTAAAACGGCAGATGGCACTCAATACACCGCTGAGAACGGTATATTGAGCGAGGGGACGATTAATGCTAAAACTTATACTTCTGCTACTGGTAATACGCTTGGCGTGAATCAAGCAGTAGCGGTAACCGGCGACGCTGAACTGTATTTAGTAGGAGAAGAAGGCGCTAATAGGGCAGGACAATATGCTAGAGTTAAAAACGGAAGGGTGAGTTCAAGACAAGCTTTAGTGATTGGAAATAGCGTGCATACTTCGCAGGATACGAGTATTCGAGGTGAAAATCCTATGGCGTTTGGTGGTGCTGGTGATCTCAAAGCGGACTTGATAACTGGGACCATAGACGGAGGAGGTGCGGTTATCGGCGCTGGAGTCCTTGGAATGGGTGAGATGGATGTGAGTTTTAGCGCGGACACAAGTCACAGTGCAAGTGCATCTGGCAGTATAAGCGCCGAAGGCGATCTCGTTGTAGCAGGAGCAGGTGCTGGTGATATTGCGGTGGACCTTGCGGCAGGAACGGTCGAGGGCGAAGGCGCGGTTATCGGCGCTGGAGGCTTTGGAATGGGTGAGATGGATGCGAGTTTTAGCGCGGACACAAGTCACAGTGCAAGTGCATCTGGCAGTATAAGCGCCGAAGGCAATATCGTTGCAGCAGGAGCAGGTGCTGGTGATATTGCGGTGGACCTTGCAGCAGGAACGGTCGAGGGCGAAGGCGCGGTTATCGGCGCTGCAGTCCTTGGAATGGGTGAGATGGATGCGAGTTTTAGCGCGGACACAAGTCACAGTGCAAGTGCATCTGGCAGTATAAGCGCCGAAGGACTTGGGATTATTGCCATAGTTGGCGCTGTGAACCAATATGGGAACACAACCATTATGAATGGAGTTGTGGATGGAACTATGTACTCTGAATCAGAAGCAATAGCAAATGAAGACGAAGCATTCTGCTCGCAGGACATGGCGGCTACTGGACAGAATATAGATGTGAATGCAGACGCGCACAATGTAGACCCCGCGATTCCTGATGCCAGTGCTACTATGCCGGCTTCTGGAACTTTGAGTACTCATACAACTGCAACCGTAACAGAGACGGATGCAGAAGCTACAATAGTTGAGTGGCTTGGCTGTCCATAGAGGTAAAAAGAAATGAAAACTGTCGCAGTCAGAACGGGAATTAGCATTTGTATGGCAGTAATATTCATGCTCGTAGCAGTATTGTTATCGCCAGTGTCAGCAGATCATTACTCAGTGGACGTTACCACAGGTAACACCACATGGGGGATAGACCGCACAACGCTGCCTATCTCTTTTGATATGTCGGGCACGGTAAGCGGAAACGGAACAATGATTCTGGATCATAACATAGACCTTGCAGGCGTGCGTAAGAATGCCATGATCCATACGCATCCGGGCGAAGTAACAATAAGCGAGATCCTGGACCTGAAGTCGACGACAGATCGTGTGAATATAACCGCCACCGTTCAGGGCGATAATGTAACGATGACTGTAATAGAAGCCTGGCCCACCTCTTTGATAGACGAGATAGATCTGAACTACAACGGGAAAGGGATATCGTCCTGGGAGACATATAGCAATAACAACGACGTCATTTGCTCCCGGTTTAGAGCAACGAAGTTGGAGAAGGAGAGTATGTGCAATACAACCTTAATAAAGACAGTTGTTCATGCAGTGATAACACCAGAAAATGTAACAGAGCGCAAGGGCTTCGTCACGGGCACGGATTACAAGCTAAAAGCTACATCGGATAAATTCTCGCATTTGGGTTACAAACACGTAGAGAACGATAAAATCGTCATAATGGGATCCGAGAGCTATTTCGGTAATTTCTCTATTATTACTGCGATTAAGATGGCTGCGTTTGTGGAAGAACCTAAAGATGAGGAACCTGAGGAGTGGTTACCTTGTCCCTGGGGCGAACCCTAAGCATAATATCGGGTGTCTTTTTTTAAAAACCACAAGATTACACAGATTTTCACGCGAAAAACGTACGTGAACCTCTGATTATACGTTATTGGCACACATTATAGATAACTATAAGTTTTATATATGGTTCTAACTCAGAAATTAATTAGTGATACTCTTGAACGGAGATACGCCAAAGGGATAATATGTATAAAGAAGCTTTAGCTTTTAAAACTTTTTGAAAGTTTAAAAGGGTTTTTTATAAATGTGGTGTATCTAAATTAATGAACTGGAGATGAAAGCTCTGATAAGCGTATACAATAAGGATATTGTAGTAGAATTTGCAAGAGCCTTGAATGAACTAGGGCTAGAAATAATCGCAACAGAAGGCACCGCGAGGCTGATTCTGGATAACGGGATTCCGGTGACCAAAGTGTCTGCGTTCACAGGCGTGCAAGAGATGCTAGGCGGGAAGCTGAAGACCCTGCATCCAACAATTCATGCGGCAATCGCAACTGCTGCGATAGAAATCGTTACCGTAAATCTCATACCGTTTGACTCATCAAGCGGAAACACACTGGATAATATGGACCTTGGTGGTGTTGCAATGCTCCGTTCAGGGATAAAGAATTTTGAACACGTTGCGGTAATCGTAAATCCAGCGAGATACAACGGAATAATAGAAGAGCTTCGTGTATCCGGGCAAATAGCTCGTGGTACAAGGCTTCGCCTAGCGCAAGAGGCATCAAAATATATCGTTGCATACGAATCAAAAATCAGTGTGATTTTAGAGCGGCTGGAATAAATGGACTTAGATACAGTATTGCAGGAATTAGAAGAAATACACGATGATTTTAGACTTATTCCTACCGAGGAGATAGAAGTAGCCGAGTGGGTGCGTTGGAAATGTGAATATGGATGTAGAGCATACGGGAAACATCTGACATGTCCGCCTTATACACCAAGACCCGAAGAGACGAGTAAGTTATTAAGATGCTATGAACAAGCGCTAATCGTGCGTTTTAACGATGTGCAGCCGAATTCGAAGGTGCCGCATGCGCATATCCATCATTACCTCTGGGATGCGATATTAACGATGCACAGTACGATGTTTGAATTAGAACGGCATGCTTTTCTCGCGGGCTATTACAAAGCATTTGCAATGGCTGCACTACCTTGCTCTTTCTGCCGTGATTGTCTGCCAGAGAGAGAGAATTTCACTTTAGATCAGGCATCTAAGCGATACTGTGAGCATCAGGATAAAGCAAGACCGTCTATGGAGGCATGTGGTATTGACGTGTTTAAGACCGTGAGGGCGGTAGGATATGAAATAGGTGTGCGCACCTCGCCAAAGGATCGGATAACTTTCTTCGGGTTACTGTTGATTGAATGATTGAAGGCGTGACGATTGAAATATGGATTGAAAAAGTAAAGGGAATAGTTCATAAAAACCTTGTTAATTGTGATGGCCGTATAGCCGTTTGGAATGAAATACTGGGCTGGTGGGGCAGTCATCATGAAAGAAGGTGTTTACCTGCATGGCGTAGGTAAACAAAAAGAGTTGTATGTTGATGGAAGAAGGTCAATATAACTTGGGCATATTTGGTAATGTGAAAATGAACATCTTTTATATTTAACGGTTGGAATATATAATGGGATGGAAACTATTCGCACGGGCGTTTATATCTGCCATTGTGGCGTAAACATATCAGCGGCGGTAGATGTTAAAGCGGTAGCGGAGTTTGCAGAAGGTTTACCCAGCGTAGTTATTGCAAGAGATTATCAGTATATGTGCTCAGATCCGGGTCAGGAGTTGATAAAGAGCGATATAAGGGATCTTGGGTTGAACAGGGTTGTTGTTGCCTCTTGCTCACCGAGGATGCACGAGCCCACATTTAGAAATGCATGCGCAGATGCGGGCTTAAATCCATATTGTTTCGAGATGGCGAATATAAGAGAGCAGTGCGCCTGGGTACACCATAAAGGAGCAACGGAGAAGGCGAAGGATTTAGTTGCTTCGGCTATCGCTAAGGCGGCGTTGTTAGAACCTCTAGAACGGAAGAAAGTCAGTGTTGTACCAAGAGCGCTGGTGATAGGCGGAGGGGTAACAGGAATCTATGCTGCATTAGAGATCGCGGACAAGGGCTTTGAGACGTATTTAGTGGAGAAAGATCCTTCGATCGGCGGGCATATGGCT
>CBDAFQ010000057.1:0-13415 GCA_965195275.1 uncultured ANME-1 euryarchaeote
GGCGGTGCTTTTCATGGGTATGGGTGCAGTAATAGAGGTAACGGGGCGAAGAAAACTGACCGAATTGGGTGGTATCTACAAATACATGCCCATTACTTTTTGGCTGTACATGATTGGCGCGTTCTCCATTTCAGGATTCCCTCTATTCAATGGTTTCATAAGTAAGACAATGGTTGTCACCGCCTCTGCGATGTGGGGTTATGCGGGTATATGGCTAATGCTCGAACTCGCTTCTGTAGGTACTTTCCTTCACACAGGTCTGAAACTCCCGTGGGGTGTGTGGTTCGCGAGGGATACGCCTGTATGCGAGGCGCGAGAGCCACCATGGAATATGCTCGCCGCAATGGGTATAGCCGCATTTTTATGCACCCTACTCGGAGTGTATCCGGCAATACTTTATAACATTCTTCCATATACCGTTCATTATGAACCTTATGCACCGGGTCATGTGATAGCAATGTGTCAGCTTCTGCTGTTCACCTTTGTAGCATTCTGGCTGTTAAGGAAAAAGCTTCATGGTACGCCAACGATCACACTTGATACCGACTGGTTCTACCGGATACCGGGGAAGAAGGCAATACGGTTCTGCGAAGGACCGCTGATGGCGTTTGCGGGCTACATAGACCAAAATGTAATGAAAATGGCAAGTTTCTTCGTTTGGGTCAGTAAGAATCCGTTTGCCGCGTTGCGAATAAAAGCGGAAGAGATGAAGCTAAAGGTGGAGAGGCCTATTATCTCCCCGGAGAAAGCGGAGGAATATGGGCGAGATTTGGAAGATGTAAAGAAGAGGCAGCCGATAAAGGAGCCAATGGTAAGATTAAACATAGGTACCGCAATGCTGCTGGTGCTTCTCCTTATCGCCATATATCTGATAGCTATGTTTATACATGGGTGGCTTATATGATGATAGCTACAAGTTCGAATACCGAAATATTTTTAAGATATTCATGTCTATTTATCCATAGTCGAGAGGAGGGATAATTAGGATGCACCGGAAAAGGATAAGAGAAGGGGGAAAAGAGAATGGGGAGTAAATTTATAGGTGCACTGAAATGCTTTTTGAAGTGCCCCGCAGATGCAATGAGGCTCATGCTGAATTTTAAACCCCCTTATGATCCACAAGCAGTGGAATCAATAAAGGTGCATTGCCCGGGAATAGAAGCAGAGAGTGTAGGTTTTTACGCGGGTATTTTCTTAGCGCTTCTATTCCTTGCGTTTTGCGTGTTGGCGTACATAATGTCGCTGCTGTATGGCATGGGCGGATTGTAAAGCGGCGTAAATGTATGAAATATTTTTAGTAATAGAATCCCCTTACACACTCCGGCTTCCTTGCCAACAGGTCTCGAATACTAACAATGCCCACGAACACACCATTTTCAACCACTGGCAGTCTCTTTATGCGCTTCTTCGCTACGAGCTTGCACACTTCGTCTATTGATACTTCTGGCTCGATGGTAACCACCGGAAATGCCATTATTTCTTTTACTTTCACCTCGCTTGCAATCCTGTCCTTTAATAGAACTTTCAAAACTAAGTCGCGCTCAGTAATAATACCTGCGGGTTTACCTTCTTTTGTTATCACTACACACCCTATCCCCAATTCTGCCATATCCTCCGCTATCTTAGTGACCACAGTGTCTTCATCTTCTGCTATGATTGGACGTGTCATTATATCTCTAACTTTCATCTTCCCTTTTTCGCCTCTTTTCTCTTTTCTAACTAAAAAATCCGGGACTACCGAACAGACCGCCTGTTTACATCTACTTGCTAAAACACGCACTTCTGGATAAAATCGCTTTACATACTCTGGCTTCTTTATCAATATGTTTCTAACACTTACAATACCGATGAGTACCTCATTTTCAACCACCGGCAGCCTTTTCATGCCATTCTTTGCTACAAGTTCACATGCTTCTCCAACTGACGTTTCTGACTCGATGGTAATCAAGGGGAAAGACATTATTTCTTTTGCTCTTACCTCGCTTGCCCTTTTATTCTTTAATAGAACTTTCAATGCTATGTCGCGCTCAGTAACAATACCTGCAGGTTTACCTTCTTTTGTTATCACTACACTACCTATACCCAGTTCTGCCATATCCTCCGCTATCTTAGTGACCACAGTGTCTTCATCTTCTGCTATGATTGGACGTGTCATTATATCTCCAACTTTCATCAAATCAACTCGCTTATGCGGATATTCCGTGCCCTCTGTGGGCTCTACCCCCTCATTCACATACAGTGTGAATTCCTGAAAAATAGTCGTTCTCTTATGCCCTGTTTCCGAGAACTCCTCATCCGCAATCAGATCAAAATCAAGATCATATATTCCAGGACACGGCGGTATGAACTCTAATATTGCCACGTTGCCTTTGTGGGTTGCAGTGTATCGTCCCAAAAACTGCTGGCCTGTATAAGCGGTCTTGAAACGTGAAATGAATTCCATAAATGACCTATCCTCACGGAACAAGCAATTTCCATGGCGATCTGCGATTGATAACCTGTAGTTGTTGAATTGTACGCCAAGAGCGGGGTCATATTCGTACCACTTAACCGTTTCACTAAACCGGAAGATGAGCCCTATTCTGCACCATTTCTGAGCGGCTGTTATATCAAAAGAGCTGGAAATATTTATCCGTCCATTCTTTCTACTACCTTCAAACCTTGCTACTTCCCTTTCCTGGGATGTTTTTCCATTGGGTTTCAGAAAGCCGGAGACAACAAAAACCCCTATGGCTGTCGTAAACATAATTAAAATACCTCTCCGCCAGTCCATATTTTTCTCTCCTGCCTGCCTACCCACATATATTTATTAGATATTAAATAACCTTTCTTTCAAAAAGAAAGCTTTACCTAAGAAATATTATACTTTATCTATGATGTACTGGCACTGTATAATCCTCGTATGCCGTTACTAAATGCTTTGTTAATAGTATTGTCGCGCAATAAAATGTCACTAACATGACATATCTCGTACACCGAAAGAGAATATCCAGCGGCTGCGGCATATACGTTTCCGTTACCTCCCCCATGATCCTGCATATTAGTCCATACCACCTTAGCCCATAATAAAAAACAGCATAAATGTTTATAACGCAAAGCCCAAGGGTTACACACTGGATGATTTTTGTCAACTCCTTTTTGCGTTTTGCCTTCACGGACAGAGCGCATAAGTAGCCGACTAGGAACCCGCCGATTATGATAAGCGAAATACCCGAGAGCGTACTTTCCCAGAAGGTTATATCCTTGTCAGTGCTTGTAACTACTCGCCATAAAATCGCTGCTGCTATTATCACCAGCAATGTTCGCCCATGCGTCATCACGTTGAAGATAGTTCCTTTTATGCAATTTGCACGTTTCCTCGGTCTTTCTTTAATTAGCAGCCTGTAATTTTCCCGCATACCTCGTAGATACCGAGCCGAGCCAATAACTACGCAATAATACATCACGAAGATGATATATCGCAAATCGCGATAAATAAAATCTTGCGGCACGGAAACTTCCACACGCAGGAATCCAAACCACCTCATCCCATAATAAATCGCAATATAAACGTTTAGCACTATAAGACAAATGGCAATACTGCAACAAATCCTATTCGTTACCGGCCAGTCCGTCTGTTTCACGGACATAGAATGCATGTATGCGAAGAGTAGCCAGCCAATTATGAACAGACTTACGCCTGAACAGATACTTTCACAGAAAGTTATCTTTTCATCTGAGCTTACGACAGCTCGCCATAAGAATGCTATGCCCGCTATTACTATTAGTACTCTCTCGTCGGTTATCGCCCTGAATAAGAGTTCTCTCTTGTTCATCTCCAAAATGCCCCAACAAACTTTTTTAAAAAGAAAGAAAGCATTACCAGAGAAACTTTTATGGGTTTTTTTTCCCGTAAACGCTTTTATTTCTGAAAGAAAAGGGTTTAGCCTACGCCGAATCTCCTTTTTTAATCAAGTACTCACACTCTTCAGATGCCCGTTCCAGATGCTTGGCTAGCACTATTGCTGTGCAATAAAATATCACCAACAAAAAGTATCGTACATCCCGAAGGACAAAATCTAACGGTATCAAACTTTCTTCTGAACCGGCGAGATATATTAATTTATACCACCTCATGCCATAGTAAACGAGTGTATACACGTTTACTGCGAATAGAGCAAAGGCAAAGCCTTGATATATCTTTGCAACTGTTGGTCGGGTCGTTCTCACGGATAATGAACTTAGGTACCCAAGGAGAATCCAACCCAGCATTATAATAGCCATCCCTGAACACATACTCTCCCACAGAACTATCTGCTTGTCGAAACTTATGATTGCACGCCATAAAAATACTAGTCCCAATATTACTATTACTGACCGTTCATCAGTTAGTATGCTAAACAGTGCTTCGCTCGCACCCGCTTTTCGCCTCTCGGGCATATCTTTCGTTACCAGCAGGTAATTATCATGCATCTTTTGTAGATGGCCGGTCGCCCAGATTATACCACAATACGCCAGCACCAACATGGCGTACCTCACATCCCTGAGAAAAATCTCCCGAGGCACATAAACTTCTGTCTCAGTCATTAATCTAAACCATCTCATGCCATAGTAAATAATAACATAAATATTTAAGGCACATGCGCTAATGGCAATCCCCTGCGCCAGCTTATTTGAAACTATCCAGCTTGTCTCCCTCTTTGAGAGAAGATAGAGATAACCGAAGATAAACCAGCCCAGTATGATAAGGACAACACCAGAGCAGACACTTTCCCAAAGCGCTATCTCACCATCAATGCTTATGATTGTTCGCCATAAAATCGTAACAACTGCTATCACTGCCAGAGTGCGCCAATCCATTATCACCTTTTCGAGTGTGCCATCTTCGCCCATCTTTATCTGAAAGCTCCTAGCCCCTATTATCTTGTGCCTTATAATAAACTTTGAATGTGAAGAGGGTATATATATATTTCGGTTTTTTAGTGTTATACTTTTACATTTTTCCACATAATGGCTTTTATTTAATATCCTTTTCTTACCCGTTATATACATATAGCAGGTAGAGAAAAGGAGGGGGATGAAATACCCGAAGACAAAAGAGATGAAAAGACAATTATTCATACTTTCTTTTGCATCACTCGCATGCGTTATCCTGGCCCTTTATTTCGCATCGCGGGGCACGACAGTCGTATATACACATCTATTCTATATCCCCATCATTTTAGCAGGGCTGTGGTATAAGAAGAAAGCAGTTTATCTCGCTCTTTTACTCGGCGCCGCTCACATCTTCATGACGTTGTTCTTTATTTATCCCATTCCCGCTGACATTCTTATGGAGACCTTGGAGAGAGCGACTATGTTTGTAGTAGTAGCATATGCTCTCGGGTTTGTGAGCGAGAAGTGGGATAAAGGGGAGGAGAAGCTAAAAGAGACAAAAGATTATCTTGATAATGTTATTAAGAGTTCTGCGGATGCAATTGTTGTTGTGGATATGGAAGGAATAGTGCGTTCCTGGAACAAAGCAGCGGATGATTATATGGGTTATACTGCTGATGAGGTAATCGGAACTTCCAATAAAATATTCTTTGCAGACCAGGAAGAAGCGGAGCGAATAATGGAAATTGTGCATAGAGATGGCGAGCTCAAAAATTATAGAACAACCGTGTTAAACAAAGACAGAAAACCTGTACTCATCAGTATGTCCGCGGCATTATTAAGAGACAAAAATGGCGTGCCGATAGGTACTGTCCGTGTGAGCAGAGATGTAACGGAAGAAGAAGAGCTGAAAGAGAAGATAAAAGATGAGCGAGACAACCTGAATTTGATACTTGAGAGCATGGATGAGGGAGTGTATATTGTATCAAAGGGGTATAAAGTAGAGTTTATGAACAGAGTTTTGATTGATGCCTTTGGAGACCATGTTGGTAGTGTCTGCTATAAGGTGTTTCATAATCGGGAGAAACCCTGTCCGCAGTGCAAAAATACAGAAGTAATGAGAGGGAAGTCATTGAGGTGGGAGTGGCACTCGCATAGGAAGAACAAGACTTACGACCTCTTTGAGACTCCTCTAAGGAATATTAATGGTTCCACATCAAAATTAACGATATTCCGAGATATAAGTGTGCGAAAGCGAATGGAGGTAGAGTTAAGGGAAGCAGAGGAGCGGTACCGAGTGATCTTCGAGCGCGCACTCACCGCTTTGTGTGTTCTTGAACAGAGCGGAAGAATATCACTGGCAAACCAGGAATTTGCACTCCTGAGTGGATATACAAGGAAAGAAATAGTAGGTAAGAAATGGTCAGATTTCATCGAGGCTACAGACAGAGACAGAGTGCAGAAGTATTACGAGGAAAGAAGAGAAGGTGGTGCGCCTGCATGCTGTCCTTTCAAGTTCGTTAACCGCGCTGGAGAAATAAGACATGTGAATGCCGGGATAGCACCAATCCCCGGAGATAACAAGTGCATCGCTTCCTTACTTGACATTACAGAATTAAAAATGAAGGAGAGCGAGCTGCGTGAGACATGCGAAAAACTTACGGAGCTGGACATTATGAAACGGGATTTCCTTAATGTGGCCTATCATGAGATGCGGTCGCCACTTGCCCCAATTGTAGGGTATGCAAGTCTGTTGGAGCGCTGTGAACTCACGGACACGGGAAGAAAATATCTCTACAATATAGAGCAATCTGCAATGGTGCTTGACAAGATGATTAATCGGATGTTACAACTTGCGACCATTGACGGTAGGAAGACAGACCTAAATTTAAAAGAGTTCCCTCTCGCAGAAGTGGTGCAGGAAGTGACCAAGAGCTTTGAACCGGTGGCAAAGAAGAAGAAGCAGGTTATCTCCGCGGTCGTTCCGGGTGTAGAGATCCAAGCAGATAGGGAGAAGACAGTCGCTATATTCTCTAACTTGATCTCCAATGCGATCAAATATGCCGATGAAGGAGCGAGAATAGACATTAGCGTTGAGGATAGAGGGAAAGATATATGTGTATGTATAGCAGATACAGGGATTGGCATTCCAAAGGACCATCTGGCGAAGATATTTGAGCGATTTTACATGGTTGATACCTCGTTGACCAGGAAGTCAGGGAGTCTTGGGCTGGGTTTATCAATAGTCAAGGAATATGTAAAGTTACATGGCGGGATAGTATGGGCTACAAGTGAAGTTGGAAAAGGCTCAAAATTTTTCTTTATTATGCCAAAAAGGCAATAATGAAAGGGGGGAGGAAAAAGATGCAGAAGAAGAGGATATTGATTGTGGAAGATGCGATATATATGCGCGAAATGCTGGTGGATATGTTTGGACATGAGAAGGAAAAATACGAAGTAGTTGACTTCGCGGTTAATGGAAAGGAAGCGGTAGAAAAGTATAAAGAATTGAAGCCGGACATCGTTACCATGGACCTAGTGATGGAGGTGATGGATGGGATTCAAGCGATACGGGAGATAAAGAAATATGACCCTAACGCTTTGATTATCGCTATCACTGCATTAGGCACACCGGAGCAGAAGAATGCAGCGCTGGATGCGGGAGCTGCGGAATACCTGTGGAAACCTTTTTCGATAAAGAATTTATTTGATGCACTCGAAAAACTGCAGGGGAAGAGCTAGGGATGAGCGAGGAAGTACAATTTGAAGAGGTTTTGCGTTCTCTCAGAAGGAGCCGAGTAAGGACTGAAATCGTAATGTATCTCTATAAAATCTATCCAAATGCTTCGTATCCCGCGGAGATTTCCAGAAATACCGGGATAGACCCTACAAATATCCTTGGCGGGCTGAGAGGGATGGGGAACAGGTTCGATGCGGGGAATTCTCTGCTCAATCAAGGTGTTGTTGAGAAGGTAGAGCGAGAAAAGGCGACATACTATCGGCTTTCTGAACAGGGTAAATCGTTGATTGAAAGCATTCAAAAAGGATAATCAAATATCAATTACGAATTATGAATTACGAATTACTGATTAAGTAAGGATTGGGGGCTAGGAGCTGGGAGTGAATTGGAAATAGGTAGATGGGTATATCTATGCTATCAAAAGTGGGTTAAATTTCTCTGAGTGTGTTTTATATAGGGCATCATAAAGGAGCGAAAGCAAAACTATAAATATAAGAAAAAACCGAAAAGCTTTTATATACCTACACATATACATACACATGTAGGCACATATGTATGTGCTGAAGAAGGGGAAAAATGTGTAGGGGAAGAAGAAGAAAATGGGAATGAATAGGATTTTTGGTGCTTGGAGATGTTTTGGTAAGAACCCGGATCTTGCAACGAGGGTATTAATTGATCTGGCAGGTGCGAGTGTGCTGCCTTCTAATCCGGTGCGTTATGTGATGGAATTAGAAAAGGAGGGTTATTTAGAAGATACCCGAACCTTGGCGATAGGGACTGCGATGTTGTATTCGCTTGCCTCTACCGTAGCGTATTTGTCCCTGTACTTGGCATACGGGACGCTGTTGTTTTAGTTATGTTGAGATAAAACAAAAAAGGAAATTATAGGAGGGGGAAAAAGGAAATGGAAATAAATGGGATTTTGGACTCGTGGAGCTGTTTTGGTAAGAACCCGAGGCTTGCAACCAGGGTTTTGATGGATCAGGTAAGTGCGACAGTATCGCATGCTAATCCGGTGCGCCATGTGCTGGAATTAGAAAAGAGCGGGTATTTAGAGGATACCCGGACATTAGCGATAGGGACTGCGATGTTATATTCGATTGCTTTTAGCGCGATGTATGCTATCATCTACATGACGTACGGTGTGTTCTGGTTTTAGGCTAGGTAGAAAACAAAATTTTTAGGAGGGATAAAAAAACAAAATGTTTGATAACGATGACAAAGCGGGATTTGAGGATATCTCTCGGTCTCTTAAAAAGAGCAGGGTGAGAAGTGAGATAATTATGTATTTGTATAATAATTATCCGGAAGCTTCGTATCCTGCGGAGATCGCTGAGAACACCGGAATAGATCCCATGAATATCCTTAAAGGTCTGAATGGGTCGGGCAGGTTTGGTGCGGCAAAATCTCTGCTCAATCAGGGCGTTGTAGAGAAGATGGAGCGTGGAGATGTGACATACTATCGGCTTTCAGAACGTGGTAAATCGCTGATAGATGGCATGCAGGGGGCTTAGAAGCTAAGTTCATAATGGCTCATTGAGAGCAAAAAGAAAGGATGAAAAAGAAGGAAATGGAAAAGGTGATGATGCAGGATGATTGATATAGGCGGGATACCCAATGTACCACCTGCGCTTATTTATATTGTAGGAGCTGCATTGATACCCTTGCTTGGAAATGGCAGGGCGAGGAAGATATATCTTATCGCCTTAGCTGCGCTTGGGTTGATCGGTGTAGCGATGTTAAAACCACAGACGAGTTGGGTATTTTCGGCGTTCCCAGGATTTGAACTGATATTCTTACAGGTCGATAGTTTGAGCCTTATAATGGGCTATATATTCGCCATAATCGGTGCTGCTGCGATAATATACTCATTAGATATAGTGAAAGAGAATGGCGAGCTTATATGTGGCTTGCTATATTTAGGCAGTGCAATGGGCGCGGTATTTGCCGGTGACTTCTTCTCGCTCTATATCTTCTGGGAGATAATGGCGTTCTCTTCACTCGGTCTGATCTGGTACAGCCGGACAGAGAGGGCGACAAACGCGGGGATGCGGTATATTCTGTTCCACTTGTTTGGCGGTTGTGCACTCCTTGCGGGTATAATAATACATTACATGAACACAGGCTCTATAGCAGTAGGGCCAGTGGAAATGGGCATAGGATACTTCCTTCTGCTTATTGGGATAGGGGTGAACACGGCATTCATATCACTTCACACATGGCTGCCGGATTCATATCCGAAGGCAACGATAGCGGGTGCAGTGTTCATGTGCGTATTTACAACGAAGACCGGAGTATACGTACTTGCAAGGACATTCCCGGGTGTAGAAGCGTTAGCATACATGGGCGGCTTGATGTGCCTCTACGGTGTTACATTCGCACTGTTGCAGAATGATGTGCGTAAACTTCTCTCTTATCATATCGTATCCCAGGTAGGATACATGGTGGCGGGGATAGGAATAGGGACGTATATAGGCATAAACGGTGGAATCGCACATGTTTTCAACCATATCCTGTATAAGGCGTTACTGTTCATGTGCATGGGTGCGGTGATATATGCAACTGGAAGGAGTAACCTCACGGAACTTGGCGGGCTGGCGAAGAAGATGCCGATAACGATGATAACGTGCATAATAGCGGCATGTTCCATTTCCGGTGTGCCAGGATTTAACGGATACGTGAGCAAAGGGATGATAGTCCACGCAACGGAATTGGAAGGGATGCATATACTTACTATCATATTGATCCTAGGATCGGTAGGCACGTTCCTGTCGTTCTTGAAACTAACGTATTTCACGTTTTTCAAGAAGAACGATGATATACAGGCGAAAGAAGCACCGCTGCCTATGTTGATTGCGATGAGTGCTGTGGCGTTCCTTTGCGTTGCCATCGGAGTATATCCAAAAATGCTCTATGGGATACTACCTTATGCAGAAGTAGCGTTTCACTATCACGCATACGGACTCGCGCATACGGTAGGCACCCTGGAGTTACTGCTGATGACAGCAGTGGGATTTGTCGTGCTACTGGCGGTATTCTCACCACACGAGAGAATAACATATGACATAGATCAGTTGTATAGGAAGGCAGGTAGGGGATTTATATGGCTATGCGAACAGCCGTTAGTGACTGTTGCCGATGCACTCGACAAAGGGTTGATGAAAATTGCTGATTCTATCGTCTGGTTCGCAAAGAATCCAACGAACGCGTCAAGGATAGTAGTGGCAAAAATGGTGGTGGCTATGGCTGGCTCAACTGTATTGAGAACGCTCAATCCCGCCCATATACGGTACGAGCAGGATTTGGAGAAGCTTAAGAGGATACAGGCGGAAGAGCCGGTGCAGAGGGTAGCGATAGGAACGGGGGTGCTGCTGGCACTCATGCTGTTCATAATCTACCTGATTGTTTATCTGACGCACGGTGTGCTGTGGGTGTAAAGGGATGGCATGTAGAAGGCGTAATCCGAATTATTCGGGTTATGCTTTCTTTTTTGTTTTTTTGCATAGCTTGAGTTATACATTTATTATTTCACTCGAATACAGATAATACAAAAAAAATAGTTATACTTTATATATTCCATAGAATTTGTAGAAAGAGTAGAAGAAAAATGGATAAGAAGGTATGGAAAAGCCTGCTGATATTGGTTGCATGTATAGTGCTGGTAATATCTGCGGTGTTTGCATTTGTGCTACATTCAGAGGTTTTTATGGGCTTCTTATACGGGGCGGGGGGGGTTGCTCTTTTCATGATACTTGCGAAGCTATTGAGTCTGATACAGCGGGATGGGAAAGAGGATGATTGATCTAAGTAGCGTACCAAACATACCGCCGGGTTTTATCTTCATCTTTGGTGCTGTGTTACTTCCGCTGCTCGGAAAAGGTAAAGCGAGGACGATTTATCTCATCATTTTAGCCGCGCTTGGTTTGATAAGTGTTGCGGTTATGAGGGAACCACAGACAAGTTGGGTATTTTCCGACCTGATCTTCCTGCAGGTTGACCGCTTGAGCCTTTTTATGGGTTACATATTTACCATAGCTGGAGGGTGTGCGATATTATATTCGTTACCCACCGTAAAGGATAACGGGCATCATATGTGTGCATTGCTATATCTTGGAAGTGCGCTGGGAGCGGTATTTGCCGGTGATTTCTTCAGTCTGTATATTTTCTGGGAGATAATGGCTTTCTCTTCTCTTGGTTTGATATGGTATGAGGGGTCACAGAGGGCAAGAGATGCAGGGATGCGATATATTCTGTTCCACTTGTTTGGCGGTTGTGCCCTGCTTGGCGGAATAGTCCTCCATTATATGAGCACCGGTTCTATCGCGATAGGACCCGTGGAGTATGGAATAGGATACTTCCTTTTACTTTTAGGGATAGGCGTAAACACAGCTTTTATACTGCTGCATACCTGGCTGCCGGATTCATATCCAAAGGCAACGATAGCGGGGACCATATTTCTGTCCATCTTCACGACAAAGACGGGAGTTTATGTGCTTGCGAGGACATTTTCGGGTGCGGAAATTTCGATTCATGGACAGGAATTCCTTTTTGTTGCATACATAGGCGGCGCGATGTGTCTCTACGGCGTTATATTTGCGATATTACAGAACGATGTGAGGAAACTGCTCTCTTACCATATCGTATCCCAGTTGGGCTATATGGTGGCGGGGGTAGGAATGGGCGCGCTAGGGCTTGGGGTTATCGCGACAGAAGCGCAAGAACTGGCGATAGACGGCGCTTTCGCTCATCTTTTCAACAATCTGCTGTTCAAGACAACTCTCTTTATGTGTATGGGCGCGGTGATATACAGAACGGGGAAGAACAATCTCACAGATATGGGCGGACTGGCGAAGAAGATGCCGATAACGATGATAACATGCGTAATAGCGGCTCTTTCTATATCGGGCATAGTAGGGTTTAATGGTTTTATAAGCAAAGGGATGGTGATCCACGCAGCGGAAATGGAAGAGCTGCATCTTCTCGTACTTGTACTGACGTTAGGGTCGGTAGGTACACTTATATCATTTATAAAGCTCACCTATTTTGCATTTTTCAGTAAAAATAAGGATATAGAAGCGAAGGAGGCACCGATATTCATGCTTATTCCGATGTGCGTTACCGCTTTCCTTTGTATCGCTATCGGCGTACACCCACAATTGCTTTATAACATATTGCCTTTTGTGGAGGCGACAACACATTACCATGCATTCGCGTCAGGGCACACGGTGGGGGTTGTCGAGTTAGTGTTGATGACTGTTTTCCTCTTCTTCATGATAGGCTTCTTCGCACCTCATGAGAAGATAACATATGACGTAGATTATATATATAGGAAGATAGGGAGAGGTTTTATCAGAGCTTGTGAGGGGCCATTAGTTAATTTTGCAAGTGCCGTGGAGAAGAAGGTATTGAAGTTTGTAGATTTTATTGTCAAGTTCAGTGAGAACCCACGTAGGGAGACAAGATTGGGTATAGGGACTGGCGTACTGTTAGTGATTCTCTTTTTCGTTTTATACCTGATAACTATGTTTATGGCAGGGTGGCTTAGCCCGTAGAGCGGAATAGTATTCATGTCACATTTCCAACTGCTATATCCACAAGGTCATAGATGTGCATTGAGAGCATATCTACATACGGTGCAAGCATCTCCACCGGTCTCAGAATAAACGCTAAAAAGAATATAACCGAGAATGTCGCAGTTATTGCTAACGGAATGACCACAGACGGAGGTGCTTCTTTTACCTTTGGCTCTCCTACCACGCCTTCCGGATCCTTAAAGAATGCGGTATGTATAATGGGGAAGAAATAAACGACATCCAGCAAA
>CBDAFQ010000058.1:0-4178 GCA_965195275.1 uncultured ANME-1 euryarchaeote
TCCTCTTCCAGAACCGTCTTTAACAGGCTCAGTAGCTGTTATCTTTCCGATGTTTTTGAAGATTGTCTGACAAATTTTGATATGGCAGTAACCTAATTTTCTAACCCACTTCAAAACCTGATTAACCGAGTAAAAGTGGGCATATCTATAAAACTTACTATCCTTCTTTTTTGATTCATATGCCTTGCCAAGAAAACTATCACTATCTATCATTCCGATTATAATATATCCGCCGGATTTAATAACTCTTGTTGATTCCTGTAGTGCAAGCATAGGATTTTGTAAAAAGCATATTGTTGTGGTCATCAAAATAAAGTCGAACGACTCATTATCAAAAGGTAGTTCCTCTGCTTTTGCTTCATATACTTCTATTCCACGCTTTCGTGCAATATCAGCCATCGCTCTTGCAGGTTCCACACCCATTTGGATACCCATAGGAGCCGCAAATCTCCCTGTGCCTACTCCAACTTCCAAACCTTTACTGTTTTTTGGTATGAACTTTCCTAAAGCTAGAACTTCTGACTTGTAGGCAAACGGGTTTTCATCAAACCACTTATCATATTCTTCTGCCCAATCTTCAAATATCGGGATTTTTCCCATTTCTAAAGAAAGTATAAGTATAAGTTTAATTTAATTTGAAGTTCTTGACTAATGAGATAAGAGGGGGGAAGAAGAAGAAAGTGCCGGAATTCGCGAAGCATCTGGAACTAATAGGCATGGATAACCTACCGGAGATAAAAGAAGGTGATGATTTGACCGCCTTATTCCTTAATGCATTAGAGGAGAAAGACATGGGTTTAGAAGATGGTGATGCAATTGTATTCACATCTAAAATAGTATCAAAGAGCGAAGGCCGAGTCGTTGACCTTCTCGAAGTGGAAGTGGGCGAGGTGGCGGAGCAGATGGCGAAAGATACGGATAAGGACCCGAGAATCGCGCAACTTGTACTCAACGAGGCAAAAGAAGTAGTGAGAAAGATGCGGAATCATATCATTGTAGAGACCAAACATGGCTTTGTATGTGCAAATGCGGGCGTAGACGAATCAAATGTAGAGCAAGACAAGGCGGTGTTGCTGCCCAAAGACCCGCAACGGAGTGCATATCTGCTCAAAGAGGATATAGAACGGCGTAGTGGCGTAGATATTTCAGTTTTGCTCTCTGATTCTTTCGGTCGAGCGTTTCGAGACGGTGTAACCGGCACATGCATGGGTGTTTCCGGCATTCCCGCTTTACTGGACAGGAGAGGCGAGGAGGACAGGTTTGGAAAGGTTGCAAAGATAACAAAAGAAGCGATAGCCGATGAGATATGTGCGGCTGCGAACCTTATAATGGGTGAATTCAAAGAGGGCATACCGATCGTTCTTGTGCGAGGGTTGAAGTTGAAACGCTGCGAAAGCGATATAAAAGAAGTCCTGTTCCCCCGGGAGGAAGACATATTCAGGTAAGTTACATTTTATAACCACAAGATTACACAGATTTACACAAGAACAAGGAATCTATTACATAAGATACAAATGAGGTATTGCATAGTAATATGAGTGCGGGTGATAGATAATGGTCAAGAAATTAGCGGTACTGGATGTGAACCAATGTATTGGCTGTATGGAGTGCATGTTTGCATGTACAAGAAGAGAAGGTAGGGCTGGCTTTGACAAGTCTGCAATAAGGGTGCGGTCAGCAGGCGGCATAGAACGCGGTTTTGTGGTCGTTGTGTGCAGGGCATGTGAGAATCCGCCATGTGCAAAAGTCTGTCCTACGGATGCATTAAGGCTAAGGAAAGGCGGCGGAGTGATATTGAACAAGGATAAGTGTATAGGCTGCGGTTTTTGTGCACAGGCATGTATTATGGGTGCTATTTTCTGGGATGACGAGCTGGACAAGCCTATCGTGTGCAAGTACTGTGGAGACTGTGCAGATTACTGCGTGCATAATGCTATTGGTTTGGTTGATGTATAGGAGGAGGAAAGAAGACAAAGATGTTAATGAAGGCGGAAGAACTAAACAGGGTATTGTATGTAGACTTAACGAAGAAGGACATAAAAGTAAAGGATAGAACAGATTTATTTGATGCTTATTTGGGAGGTTCGGGTGTTGCGATAAAACTGCTCGAGGAAGAATGTCCGACCGGCATAGACCCGTTAAGTGCAGCAAACCCGATTATCTTTGCTGTTGGGCCACTAACGGCATTATATCCCTCGGCTTCTAAGACCGTAGCGATGTTTAAATCGCCACTAACCGGTAATCTTGGCGAAAGCCACTGCGGTGGTAGAAGTGCGATGGCTATTCGGCTCGCGGGTTATGGTGCGATAGTCATTACTGGCTCAAGTGACATTCTGTTATATCTAGCAATAGATGGCGACAAAGTGAAATTCCGAGATGCGTCTTCTATCGGGGGTATGGATGCGCAAACAGTGGGCCGGATATTACGAGAAGCTGAGACGGGTTCTGGTGTGAGAACTATTATACGCACTGGACGAGCGGGTGGGAATCTGGTGCGATATGCATGCGCAGTATCTGAGACTTATCGTCATTTCGGGCGGCTCGGGCTGGGAGCAGTGATGGGGTCGAAGAATCTGAAAGCGCTAGTAATATCTGCAGATAAGAGCGTAGAAATACCAAAAGACAAAAGGAAGGAATATAAAAAGGTTTATGATGAGATACAGGATGTTGTGGTAAAAACGGACGCAATGGAGAAATACCATGACCTCGGTACCGCAGGCAAGCTATATGAAATGAATAAACTCGGTGGTATGGCACATAAGAATTTAGAATCTGCAAGTGCACCGGAATCGATAGCACGTGAATTATCGGGCGAGAACTTTGCCAACAAATTCCTTTCGAGACGAGTTTCATGTTCGCACTGTCCGGTAGGATGTGTGCATTTAGCATCGCTGCGAGAACTTTACGCGCCTGGGTATTATTTCAAGACCACAACCATCCCATACGATAACGAGCCAATTTACGCTGTCGGATTTATGCTTGGAATGGAGCACGCGGAGGATTGCTTACGGCTCATTGACGCGGTTGACAGTGTTGCCATGGACATAATAAGTACCGGAGTCACATTAGCATGGGCGACAGAAGCGTATGCGAAGGGACTAATAACGAAGGCGCATACTGACGGGCTTGACCTCCAATGGGGCGATGCCCAGACCTATCTAGCGGCAATCGAGAAGATAGTGGAGATGCCAACGGAATTCTATCAAAATCTGGCTATGGGCGTTGAGCACGCATCAAGCGTTTACGGTGGTCAGGATTACGCGCTTGCATTTGGCGGTAATGAGATGCCGGCGTACCATACGGGGATTGCATGCTACATAAATAATCTTACGGGTGCAAGGCACAGTCATCTTGATTCCGCGGGATACACACTCGATCAGAAGTTAATAGGTAAAGAGTTCAGCATAGAAGAGGTGGTGAAATCGCTGATTGCGGAAGAGGAGTGGCGGCAGATACTGTCAAGTCTCGTGGTCTGCTTCTTTGCACGTGCTGTTTATACATCTGAACGTATTGTAAAGGCTATGGCTGCAATTGGGTTGGAAAACTGGAGCCCGGAGAAGTTAGAAGCGGTTGGTAGGGTCATTCATCGCGCTAAAATGAACTTCAAATTCAGGGAAGGGTTCGATCTCGCTAAACTTCGTATACCGAAGCGGATTTTCGAGGTGCCTACACCGCATGGGCTCTTAAAGGAGGAAGACTTGAGGAAGGCTATTGCGGTATATGGGGAGATGATATCAGCACAAAAATAGGGGGATTTTTGAGCTGATAATGCAAAATGTAAAGTGCAAAATGCAAAATTGAAAGCCATAGAATAATTTAAAGGATGAATACATACACAAACTATTTGGGCAACTACTGGAGCGATTACGAAGGCACAGATGCAGATGGTGACGGAATTGGAAATACCGCTTACCGCATAGATTCCGATTGTGTTTATAAATTTGAATTTGGTGCTTGGAATTTGTTTGTAATTTGATGCTTGGTGCTTGGAATTTTTACTGAGCTATACAAATACTCAATTTTATATACGAGGAGGTATTAAAATAACTGTGACAGAATCAGATGCATCGGGACTAGGAATGACGACCCATCGAATCGAGAATTTAGCTGATGGCATCTTCTCCATCGCAATGACGTTGCTGGTATTGAGCCTTGCGCTTCCGGAGGCTAGAACAGAT
>CBDAFQ010000059.1:0-5680 GCA_965195275.1 uncultured ANME-1 euryarchaeote
ATGGGTTGGATAAAGCAGAATTTAGCAAAGGATAAAGGTGTTAAAGGCGTTATTGTGGCTAAAAAAGTGGATGAGAAATTGAAGTATGCCGCTTCTATTATTCTTGATATAAGCCTGTTTGAGTATGAGCTGAATTTTAAGGTACATGAGGTGAGTATTGGTGAAGAGAAGGGGAATAGCGTTTAGAGATATTTATTATAAAGCCTTCTTGATTTTAATTATTAGAGTGTTTCTTTGAGAGTAGAAAAAGAATAATGGTGCCCACGGAAATCGATGCTTTTTGCAAAAAGATATTGAAAAATAATGCCTGCGACTACATAGATAAACAGCTTGACGAACTCTCTCGCAATGATTTGTATGATTTAGCAAACAAGTTTTCAGAAAGTCCTTCCCAGTTCAATTATGCATTAATGTCCACATTAAATAGATTATTCGATGATACACCGGAATTTGTTAGAACTCTCTCCAAGTTTTTTGAAAACTGTCCCGATTTTGCTTGTGAGCCACAGTATAAACACTTAATAGAAGAGAAAGCAGTTGAGAAGCCATACCAGGCTTTTTCGATCGTCAAATCAATGCTACATTTAGGGGATACGCCAGGGGTTTCATCCGGAATTATTTTATCATTGCTTGTCGAGGAAATGGGAGAAGCCAGGGATTTTATGATTAGTTGTATGTACTCTGAAGACATACCATCGCAACGATGTTCGTTGGTGGCCCTCAATACTATTCTGCACGATACAGAAACACGAAATCAGAATGAATATTTAGACCTGTTGAAAAAAATAGCCCCTTCTATTTCACAGGAAAATACGCATTTTTTGATTCTTTGCCTCCAATGTGCTTGTGAAGAAAATGCTTACGATTTTAAACCCATTCTTGAATCAGAAATTATTCAAAGAGGCGTTGATGCGGCAAGTAATTACATCCGTTTTGTTAGATACCGATCAAAAGCTTCAAATGATATATTGCAAAAAGCGATAGAGATTTTGGAATCCAAAGTTCCCGACAGCCGTTATATCGATGTTGGTCTTGCTAAAATCTATGAAAACAATCATGATTTTGTCGTTGAAAAACTTAAAAAGAGAATATTGAGTCCTAAAACGATTAAGTTAATGGATGATTATCTTCTTTACGAGATTAAAAAGATCGGCATTGAACCTGTGATTAGTATGGTAGAATCACTAATTGATGAAGGAAAATTGACTCGGCTGCATACCAAAGAAATCATGCTAAAAGATTTATTTTTACCTCTGGAAAACTGGATTGCTTGGTGTGAGAAATGGCACGATGGCGAAAGAAAAGAACGTGTGATACTAAGTTCATTGAGGATTATTCTAACTGAGTTAATAAATTACGAATCAAGCGAAATAAGGGCTAGAGCCGTTGAATTGGTAAAAGTTTTTGCCAGAAAGAAAGGCATAGATTATGAAAAAGAAACGGGGGGAATAAACTATAAAAGCGACCACCGCACAGGCTGGGAAAACAAAGAGAAAGCGATTAAAGCACTCCTGGTTTTAAAGGTAATACAATCCCCCAACTATCCGATTGATGTTGAAACGCTTACCAATAACCTCAAAAAGGCGCCTCATCTGAGTAAAGCCATCGAAGCCGAGTGGTTAATAAAAAATGCTTCATCAGATAACCCTCATATTCTTGCCTCTATCTTCAGTGAAAAATTGGATGAAACTGAGGAAGTACTGCCATCTCAAGCTTATTGGGAAAACGTCTTTAAAATACTTGATGAGTACAAGGTAAACATCCCCAAAAAGAAATTAGACGAGTTGAGGAAGGATGCAAATATACTCTCAGAATTTGAGGTTTTTTCCAGACTTGCTCCTTTTTTTGAAATAACTATCGAACCGGACATTGCAGGATTGGGCGATTTAGATGCACTAATTGAATTTGAAGGTGAAAAAGCACTGATTGAAGTTGCCACTGTTAAAGAAAAACTGGAACTGTCATTGGCTCATGGAGGCACTTATTTCCCTGGTGGAAAGGTCAAAAGTGTTCTTCTCAGCAAATTTAAAGGGCAATTAAAGGAAGGAAAAAGTAATCCTGGAATTCCCGTACTAATAATACTAAATTTAGAAAATTTTGCCCCTTTCCTTAGATCTCGTGAAATCCTCGGTGGAATATACGGGGAATTCCAATTTGCACAGAGCACACACAAAGAGACCCAAGAAGTAGTAGAAGAAGGATACACGCGCAATAAAGAACATGCATTTTACAACGAAGAAGGCACCAATATTGTGACGGCAATTGGTGCTTACCACGCGGATTTAGATAGAAAAGATCCACTGGTAGGGAAACTGTATAGACCACCTGTAGCTCCGGTTAATAAAATAAGTCAAAAATTTTGGCTTAGAATCAGAAATGCACTTTTTGGAAAGAGTGAAACAAGCGATTGGAAATCGTTAATGCTGATTTACGGAGTTGATGAGCAAATGGCAAAACTTCTTTATTCAAGCGGAATTGAAGATCTTGAAGTCTTGGCGGGAATCCAAGAAGACGAGTTTGTTGTCGAAGGTGTACCATCGGAAAAATTATTACAACTCCGAGATGAAGCAAGGATAGCGATAGGCGCAATCTCCACGGATTCGGTGAGATTTTTGAAAGGAATGAATAGAGAAACTTTGGACCTACTACAAAGAAAGGGAATCTATCTAATAAAGGACATTTTGGAGCTGGAAGCCCCACCCGAAAACATCCCTCATGATGTATGGGCATTAATAACAGAGGATGCAAAACGGGTATCAAAGTTAGAATAATAATGGTGAATTAAAGATTTTCAAAATACACCTACTCTATCACCTCTCTCCTTCCATACACTTCATCCACCTCTCCCTGCACCTCAATCGTCCTCTCAATCGCTTTCGCCACTCTCCTGTAATGCTCTATATCATCTAAAGATAACTCCCGCTTCTTCCTATCCTTCAAATACTTCGCCAGCACTTGATACCCACCGATTTGATACTCCCATACCGCTTTAGAAATACCACTGAAATACTGCTCCTTGTTGAAATATACCCTTCTGGTTTCTTCATCGTAACTGACTTTCTCCACCGTATTCGAGCCACTCACCGGAAATCCTATTTCTGTCTCGCTCAATGAAGGATGCTTGAGCAAATGCAGTTCTACCAGTTCCTTGCCAAGTGCGCTCAGGTTCTTGAACTTTCCCAGGTCTGAAGGCAACGGAACCCGTGGGAAATCTATCTTCAGAAACTCCTCGTAGCGTTTGCGGTAAGTAGGCGAGTAAAGAACCGCGTAGATGTAATAAAAAGTCTCTTCTGGTGTTGGCTCGGTGCCTAACGCCGCGTTCATGGCTTGTAAAAATTCGGGAGTGAAGTTTGGTGTACGTTCTGGTTTGGTGGCTTTATTGTCTGACAACTTTCCTTTAGACTTATCCGAATAGAGATAGAGAGGGAATAGATAATTGATATCATAGGCACTGACTGTTTTATGGCCGGTAATATGCTCTGTAACAAACGCTCCTGGTTCTTCTTTAAACTGTTTTGGTGTGATTAACCCTAAATTCTCCCGCACCATGTGCCGCATAACTTCTAAAAGTGGTCTTTCAACAACTACCTTTGTATAATAAATATTTCTTTTATCAAAGGGACGATATAGGATTTCGGTAAAATATTGTTCCCATTTATCGTCCTTAGATAGACGTTCTCTGGATTTTCTAAGTTTAAATGTACTGGTATCCTTCAATTTAAATCTCTGCTTAATGACTTCATCAGATATTGATAGGTTTCTGAACATCTCTATTCGCCTATTCAACGTTTCTCTATCAAAATCAATCACAAATTTATCCCTTGCCGTGACAACGCCCACACTATTAACTAGAAAAATATCTGTTACTTTCCAGTATTTCTCATAAACATCCAGATAGGTCTCCTTCCTCGACACGAAGAAATAATAAGGACTGTATGGCTTTAATTCTTCCCACTCCGTCGTTTCAATGTCATTCCTCAAAAGCCATTTGTATTTAGCTTCACGAAGTCCCCACTGCTCAGCGTAATACACTTTCGCAATCTCTCTTTCTTTATGCTCTTTTTTCTTGATGAATAACCCGATAGCCACACCCTGCCGGATGTCAAACACATTTTCATCTTTATTGCCATCAGGGCATTTCTCTTTTTTCAACGAGTTACCGTGCAAATTCAGCACATAAATCTCATCAAAACTCTTCATCAACGATTGCCGCATACCTCTAAACGTAGGATTGTCTAAATAGCTGTGGTTCGTGATAAATCCTAAAATCCCCTCTCCTGTACGGTCAATTTTCCACTGCCCGAACCGGATAAACTTCACATAATCATCCTGTAGCCAGTGCTTCTTCTCACCAAAATGCTTGCCATCAACGTATTTGTAATCTTCGATCAATCCGGTTATCCATTTGCCTTTGTTCTCAGAAATGCCCGAATAAGGAGGATTACCAAGCACCACCAAAATAGGCACTTCCTCTTTCACCTTCCTCGCTTCTCGACCTTCCTCCGTAAGCTGCGGTAGCAGAAGTTCTTGTTCCGGCTCTTTCATCTCCAGCGTATTAGTAAGGTCAAATTGGAATCGGTCATCTTTATCAAATTCGTAGTCCCACACTTTTTCCAACGACATCGCAACCCTTAGATGCCCAATTATGTAGGGAACGACTTGAATTTCAAAGGCATAGAAATCGGCTAAGATATGGTTTTTTATGTTCAATGGAATCATACCACCCAGGTGATAGTCCTGTAATTCAAGCAGTGCTCTTCCAAGTGCTCGAATTATGAACGTTAAAGTCCCAGCCGCAGGATCAAGAAGTTTCAAGCCTTCTTCTGCAAGTCCTTTCTCTTTACCGAACTTATCCTTCAACAGTTTGTGAATGGATTTAACAATGTAATCCACCACTTCAGGAGGCGTGTAATAAACGCCTAATTTCGCACGCTCTTCTGGGTTGTACTCGCCAAGGAAGGTATCATAGAAATGGATAATTGGATCTCTTGTCCCGTATGTTGCCTCCTTCTCTTTGGTAATAGCTACAATGTCTGTTTTGTTTAGCACGTTAAGGATGTCCTCAATAATCCAATTCATTGCTACTGGCGTATCCGGACCAACAAAGGTATGGAAAATATGGATGAGTAAAGGCACATTGCCCGGAATAAATTTCCACGCATTCTCTTTATTTATCGCCGCCTTTCCCGCCATTATCTTTGCTGCGAAAAGACCGTACGTAATAGTCTGCGCATATAAGTCAACAAATCGATCCTCTGTCAAACTCCCAATAAGAGTTCTCCTAAAAACCTCGTAAAAGCTCTCTAACGGTATGGAATCCCTATCTCGCCTTTCAAGCACCTCTTTTAAAATATGCCTCGAAAATTTCGTTTTGTCTCCTAGCGTAGTCGCAAGCGCAGAAGCAGTCCTTATCTCCGGTGTTGAAAAGCTGTAATATGCACTGAGAAGTCCATCGAGAGAATCCACATCTTCTGGAACCGGCGGTTTTAAACCCTGTAAAGCAATTGGCGAGCATAATTCCGTTTTCTCTATAAGTGTGCCATCTCGGTAAAGCCAAAATTCCAAGAAGTTCGTTACTATTAGATTTGGGAGTGCATTCCGGTATCGTTGGATTTGCTCCGAGTTCTCTATATCGTGAAGATTTGCATCTGGCACTTTCGCTTCTATATGCCCTACAATC
>CBDAFQ010000060.1:0-3010 GCA_965195275.1 uncultured ANME-1 euryarchaeote
ATAAAATAAATTATTGACACAGATTAACACTGATTAACACAGAAAAAAATCTGTACCGTGTAAATCCGTGTAAATCTGCGTCCTAAATTAAATTTATAGGTAGAAGTTATACTTTATATACAAATAGAAAATGGAAATAGAAGAACTGTTAGAGATCGCGACAGAACTAAGAGATTCTATAAGGTCTTACATTGCAGAGACCGCAGACTATGGCGAGATAATTGTGAGAAGGGCGCAGGACGTAACGAGGAAGATAGACATGTTTGCAGAACGGGAATTAGAGCGTGAATTGGCGAGCCGCAACTACTGTGCACGGATAATATCAGAGGAATTGGGCGACCATATATATCCAAAAGGCGGCAACCCGGAATTCACACTTATCTTCGATCCTATTGACGGGTCCACAAACGCGATTCTTGGTATCCCTTTCTTCTGTTCTTCTATTGCGTATTCACCGAATGTTGACCACGTTACTTTTGATAGCATACAAGCGAGCGTTGTTGCAACCATTTACGGGAAGACGTATTACGCAGAGAAAGGTAATAATGCATTTGTAGACGGTAAGAAGCTCCCACGTGACTTTAAAGGTAAGACCAAGCCAATTTTCTCTATCTATACCTACGGTGCGGAATCAATACCGGAATCACTGATACAATTCCAAAAGAGCGCAAAAAAGGTGATTTTTCGTCTGCTTGGTAGTATTGCAATCGAGATATGTCTAGTTGCAGAGGGCGTTATAGATGCAGTAATGGATGTACGTGGCTTAATTAGTGGTTATGACATTGCGGGTGCAGCATTAATACTGAAAGAAGCAGGCGGGATAGTTACAGATATGGGTGGTGAAGAGCTGAGAAGCGAACTAGGGCAAATGCAAAATGTCGACCTCGTTGCTGCTCTGGAGCCGGAAAAGCATAGAAAGATGCTTGCTGTTTTAGCGTCAAAATAGGCCAAAGGACCTTTTAAAGCATTCTTTCAATTAACAGTGACTTTAATCTTCTGTATACCTACAAATTCTAAAGGTACTGCTTCTCCGATTTCAGATTCCACCTCTAAATAGAGCCGTATCGCTTCATTTACCCGCTCTCTCAACTCATCTAAAGTCTTGGCTTGTGTATGGCAGCCTTCCAGTTCTGGTACAGATGCAACATAAATACCATCTTCATCCTGCTCAATAACTATAGTGAATTCTCTCTTCATCTTAACCCCTTCTATACTATATTTTTGATAGTTATCAAATATGCTTTTCACATAAACCTTTTTACTCCAAAATTGAAACCTGAAGAACTATACAAAATTAATAAACAGAGGAAAGCCGAAAAATGCGGATAGCGATATTGAAGAAGGACAAATGCCAACCGCGGAAATGCGAGTATGAATGCATAAAATACTGCCCGATGGTGCGCACAGGCGTGGAAACGGTAGTCCTGGGAGACGATAGCAAGCCGATAATATCAGAGGAGTTATGTGAGGGTTGTGGCATATGCATAAAAAAATGTCCCTTCGGTGCCATTTCTATTATCGGCTTGCCCGAAGAGCTGGAGGGTGAAGCGACACACAGATACGGCGAAAACGGGTTCGTTCTTTATGGCATGCCTATTCCAAAAGCAGGGAAGATAACCGGGACATTGGGTGCGAATGGGACAGGGAAGAGCA
Organism: uncultured ANME-1 euryarchaeote; assembly: GCA_965195275.1. GTDB lineage: Archaea > Halobacteriota > Syntropharchaeia > Alkanophagales > Methanospirareceae > Methanophaga. Next base: position 1,654 of record CBDAFQ010000060.1, read on the forward strand.
CAGCAATAAAGATATTAGCGGGTTTACAGGTCCCGAACCTTGGCAAAGTAGAATCCGAGGCGAGTTGGGATGCGATAATAAAGCGATATGCCGGGTCTGAGTTACAGAATTACTTTGATAAAGTATCAAACGGTAAAATCAAGGTGGCATATAAGCCGCAATATGTGGATGCTATACCTAAATTATTCGATGGCAAAGTTCATGAATTACTGGAGAGTACCGATGAGACGGGCGTATTAAAGCAGCTTGTGGGTGCGTTTGAGCTCGAAGAAGCACTGGATAAGGATATAAATGCGTTAAGTGGTGGCGAGTTGCAGCGGGTTGCGATAATAGGCTGTATATCACGAGATGCTGATTTTTACTTCTTTGATGAGATAACGCCATATCTGGATATTTATCAGAGAGTGCGTGTGGCGAAAGGGATAAAGGATATTTTAAAGGATAAAGCGGTGGTTGTGGTGGAGCACGACCTCGCTATCCTCGATATGCTTGCAGATTATGTGCATCTCATATACGGTGAACCGGGCGGGTATGGCGTTGTTACATTGCCACGGAGCACGAGTAGAGGAATAAACGAATATTTGAGCGGTTTCTTGCATGCCGAGAACGTTCGTATACGAGATAAGCCGATAGAATTCAGTGCACATCCACCGCGGGAGGCACTAAAGAATAGAGAGGTCTCCGTAGAATACGACGGCTTTGATAAGCGCTATGGTGAATCGGGCTTTGTGCTGGATGCGAAGCCTGGCAGTATAGAGAAGGGCGAGGTATTGGGCATAGTAGGACGAAACGCAATAGGTAAAAGCACGTTTGTAAAGGTATTAGCGGGTGAGACGGAGCCGACAACCGGTAAAATCGCGGTCGATATTACTGTCTCTTACAAGCCGCAGTACATAAAAGGTGAATTGGATATGACAGTAAAGGAGTTCATATCTTCGCTTAAATTGGGTGAATCCGATATTGTTGAGGTGTTAGAGCCTTTGGGAATCCCAGAGCTAGAGAGCAAGAACCTAAAAGAGCTTAGCGGTGGTGAACTGCAAGATGTTGCGATTGCTGCTTCTCTTTGTCATGACGCTTCTTTATATATGCTGGATGAGCCGTCTGCGCATCTTGATGTGGAGCAGAAGGTGCGGCTGATTAAAACGATAAGGCGGTATGCGGAGCGAAGGGGTGTGTCTATGCTGATTGTAGATCATGACATCTATCTGATAGATCTGTTAAGCGATCGGTTGATGGTTTTCGATGGTGAACCGGGTGTGCGAGGCGAGATAAAGGGTTGCTTTGGTATGCGAGAGGGCATGAACATTTTTTTGAAGGATTTGGGTGTCTCTTTCCGGAGGGATGAAAACACGCTTCG
>CBDAFQ010000061.1:0-3077 GCA_965195275.1 uncultured ANME-1 euryarchaeote
CCTGTAGTATTTCCAGAAGTGCCCTTAGAGTATCATGCCGGTCCTTTACCAAGCTTCCTATCTCTCTCCCCTTTTGTGTTAATGTCACACCGTCGTATTTCCGATACACAACGTAACCGTTATCGTTCAGCTTCTTTAGCATCTCTACAACGCTTGAGGGCTGAATATCTAAAGCCAATGCTATATCCTTTACCCTTGTATATCCCTTCTCTTCTGAGATGTTCAGAATCGCTTCGAGATAGTCTTCCGCGTTTCTACTTAGCATACTGTAATAATATTAGGGGCACCTATGATTAAAGACTTTATTTTGATTCTTTCTTTTCACCTCATATATTCGTAATTGTTATAGTTACCGATTATCGAAGCGTCTTCATCGAATTTAGCGTGAATTTCGAGATCGTGGCCTATTCTTATCGGTCGCTTTCTCTGCTTCTGCATCTTGTCCCACGTTTCTCGCCAGTTCAGTCCGTTCTTTTGACTTTCCCTAGAACATCCGCTTTAACACCTTCGATAGATGCCATGCCGGGATTGTCTAAAAAAGCAGTGATTTATCACCGCGGAGATCGTCGAGGGCGCAGAGTTTAAGACAAGAGCGTTGCAATCCTCGCTTGGTTTTTCTAATGCCTCTACGTTCTCCGCGCACTCTGCGGTAAAACATAGGGGTATAGAGATTTTACTGGAAAATTCGACAGTGCCGCCATGCCCTTTTCAGTAAAGACATACATCTTTACCCAGCCTTTTCCACCTCCAGGCACTGGTACTCTGCAGATTTTACTCATTGGGCATCCAGCACACTCTTTCCCGGGGCAAACTTCGCAGAGATAACCAGCACGAAACAGGAACTCTATTATCGCTACGAGTATAGACTTTCTCATATCTAACTCATTTGCAAGTTCGTCTAAAGTACCTCCTTTCTCTATCCTATGTAGAAGTTCCCTTGTTACTGGCATTTTCTTTTCCTAGTGTGTTGCATCAGTTCTTTTTTGTCTATTTTTTTTTACCTTCGTTTATCATATCATTTATTGTTAGGTACATAAATAATACTCTCTAAAAATGTTCGGTTTTGGCTAAAAAGCCGAATAAAGTTAGTATTTCGAGCGAAAGCCGTATAAATATCTTCCATATTCTGGCTTTCCAAATATCTCACGCACTCTTATTCCCTCTCTTCATCCAGGGTATTTACATGCCTGGTAACGGATCTACTGGCGATTACGTCTTCGAAATCCGCAGTAGTTATTGATAGCTCGCCTACTTTCTTACCCATCCGTTTTGTGTCCTTTGTTTTCTTTAGCCAGACCTCGGTGCAGATCTTCGTGAGATCCCTACCAGTGCAGTTCTCAGGTGTCAGGTCAACAATGCAATTGAAATCTATGTCTTCGTCCAGGTTGTATTTGCTGGTTTTTATCTCGTAAATCGTACGTTTCGCCTGCCTGTCCGGAACAGGAATTTCAATCTGTTTGCTCCGCGACAGAATTGCATCGTCAACTCTGTCATCACGATTGCTTGTGAATATTGTGATGATTGGTTCACCACGCCGGTTGAAGCCATCGAGCTCTGCACACAACTGTAACATGGCAGTACGCACTTCATCACCCGCGTCTGTTTCTCCGCCATCAGTCCTACGCTTCAGTGCGAGCCCGTCTATCTCGTCCATAAACACGATGCACGGCGCTTTTTTCCGTGCCAACTCATAAAGGTCGCGTATATTGGCTGCTGTCGTCCCGAGCCATTTTTCTACGAGTTCCGGCGCATTAACGCCGATAAAAGGCACCCTCGCTTCGTTGGCTACGGCTTCTGCCAGCATAGTTTTTCCCGTACCCGGAGGACCGACTAATAATAGGGCATTTTGGATTTCAACACCCGCTTCTGCCATTTCTTTGCTTATCGCCTGGTCGAGCTGAAGCTCTGTATGCTCCCGGAGTTTTTCCTTCACTGTCTCCAGCCCACCTATAGCATCATAGGTCACGTTTGAACTTCCGTTGACCACAAATTTCTCTGCTTTGTATTTGTAAGAATCCAGAAGTTCCAAAATATCGTAACTTTGCGGATTAAGGTCTACTTCCTTGCCAGGAACTATTTCCTTTCTTGGAAATCGGTGAGGTCTCGGAATGACGTGAATTATTCTGTTACCACCATCAACAGAGACTAACACCTTGTCGCTTTTATCCTCATATTTTACTACATAACCTCTGACAGCCGGAGTAGATTTAAGCTCTTTCTGAATCTTGTCTAACTCTTCCCGTGCCGTTTTTCGTTCTTGTTCCACCCGCCTATGCCCCAATCGAAGTTTATAAATCGCCTGTTCATACTCTACTAATCGTTCTACCTGCTTTGAAATTACATGTTCTGCAATCTCCATTTCATCTGTATAACCTGGTCGCTTTGCTTCTTCGTACAGCTCATCCAACAATTCCTCTTTTCTATCGGTTCCTACAAAATTAGCGGTCGCCATGTAAAGACTCACCTCATATTATAACCCGATGTTGTTAGGTATGTAAATAGCACCCCCTAAAAATGTTCGGTTTTGGCTAAAAAGCCGAATAAAGTTATGCTTTTTGGCATCAGCCTACGAGGAACTTTTTTAGAACTGATTTTCGAAATAGTATTTGCTCTCAATCAGCGTGAACTAATCTCATGAATAACACTACTGCTATTTAACTCACCCATCTAGATATTACCGAGGCAACTTTAACGCCCAGAAGCACGAACAAAGCTATTATAAGCGTTTCCACGCCTGCTTTCATGCTTATCTCACGCATTGCAAATGCGGCCGCAAAATCAGTGATTACACAAAACGCCAAAGCCGCAACAAGCCCATATCGCTGAAAAATATAAGATGAACAATGCAAAAGCAGCCGATGCGATTAATAATTCTTTCATTTTTATATCACCCCCATCTTCTTTCTTTACGGCTTAACCTATTGAGCATAAATACTCTTTGCAATTTTAGAAGTCTTCTCTTCAAGACTCACGAGTTCTCCTTTACCCTTATATAAATATTCCATCGCCATCTCCGTACCTATAGTATTCGCCCAGAACATACCCTCAGAGGTAAGCTCGATTACATTCTTCCCGAT
>CBDAFQ010000062.1:0-10029 GCA_965195275.1 uncultured ANME-1 euryarchaeote
CGTGTCTTCTTCGCTCTACCCTCTCCTACCTCGATTACCTTTAATATATCCAAGATAATTTCCCATCTGCTTCTCGGCTCTATTCTCACCATCTTCTTCTCTCCTTCTGCCCTATCCCTTCATCCCTGCCATATACATTTATTACTATCATGTGTAAATACCCCTATTTTGTAAGTATAAAAGCATTTACATTTTTGGATTTTCATTCAGAAGCATCTGTTCCAAAAGAGAATTTAAGGTTCATCGCAGCATTTTCTGCACTGCATTTAACCGTCCCATCAAGTCTATACCTTTTTCTGTAAGATAGTAACTTGTCCCTTCTTTTGGATCATTGTGATCACTTATAAATCCGTTCTCCTGGAGAAAGCCAAAATGCCTCTGAAAATTCCGCCAGTCCAGGTATGCATACTGCATAATTCGCGTCTTCTTCGCTCTACCCTCTCCTTCAGATGTTACCTTTAATATGTCCAAGATAATTTCCCATCGGCTTCTTGATTCGGGTCCTCTCATTTTTTCACCTTTTTTCGCTCACCTTTTTATCTATGCCCTACCCCTCTCTTTGCAGGCACTATATGTAGCTACAATTATATAGCGATGCATATAAACCTCAAGGTATTTCGACAATCTTGCCAACGTCGAGCAATGCTTCGTGCTCTTAGCTATATGGTGTCCTTTTTGTATTGCAACATGGATAAGCAATAATAGCGCGGGAAGTAAGCGAAGTAGTATCCAGATTACCGTGAAAACGGGCAAGAAACCACTACGTGAATTACGAGATCCGCGGGGTGTTAGTTCTACAACTGCAATACATGCGTTAAGAGAACGTGAAAAAGATAATCTTGTTTTTCAGGCTGAAAAATTTATTCTTTTCGTAGTTTTGGAAGATCATTTATAAAATGACTGCGCTATCTGTGGGTTCGCAAGACCAACTTGACGGCATGGTAATTAAGTATAATGCCAGGAAACAGGTAAAGTTTATAATTAGTAAATTCCACAAAGAATACATACAGAGGTAAATGTTAAATAGGCTTCGAGGGCGGGGGAAAAGAAGGTGACAAAAATGCGAAATAGAACCATTTGTATTGTATCGGCATTTTTAATGGCTTTGGTGGCGATTGGATGTGCCATCGCCGTAAATGCCGGGGCATCTGATTCAACAGTTTCTTCTGTGGTGATTTACGTGCCCGACAATTATGCAACGATTCAAGGGGCGGTGAACAATGCTGCTGCGGGCGACACGATTATCGTGAGAGATGGTACTTACCCCGAGAACGTGAAAGTGAACAAGAGGTTGACGATTCGGTCTGAAAACGGACCTGCAAATACAATTGTTCAGTCTCCTGAGGGAGTAAATGATCATGTACTGACGGTGACAGCCGACCATGTGCATATAAATGGGCTCACGGTGAAAAACGCAACGGGTAAGAATGAAGCGGGGCGGTATGATTACGCAGGACTGTATATCAGCGCTCATCACTGCAATATTACAGATAACCTGGCAATGAACAACGCTTATGGCTTCTTCTTATCGGAATCAAGCAAAAACACGCTCATAAACAACGCCGCGTCAGGTAAAATTGGTGATGGCATCTACGTGACTAATTCGAACTATAACACAATATCCAACAATACGGTAAAGCTAAATCAGCGGTATGGCATTCGTTTGTATAGCTCGCATAATAATACAGTGCGTAACAATAATGTATCGAACAATGGATATGGTATTCGCTTAGGGGGCTCGCACAATAACACAATAGAGAAAAACAATGTCCAGTCGAGCACTTACGATGGCTTTTACTTGTTTTACTCAAACAACAATTCTTTTGTTGATAATACTGCAAACCAGAACAAGTATGATGGCTTTTTCATCAATGCATCATATAATAATACATTAATCAATAATGTTGCAAATGCGAACAATTATGATGGCTTTGGCCTTGAATTAGTAAACAACCTCACTTTAATCAACAACCGGGTAAACTCAAACAACAAGAGCGGCATTAGCTTAACGTCTTCTAACAGAAACCTCTTAGAAGGTAATGTCGCATCATTGAACACGGGAATGGGATTTTACTTGGCTTCTTCAGCCAGTAATACCCTGGCGGGTAACAAAGCCAGAGCAAATAAAGAGATCGGTATCCAGTTGGATAAATCCAGTAGCTGCTCCTTAATCAACAACATGATGGAAGGTAATCATTATAATTTTGGTGTTACAGGTGATAGTCTGCTCCACTTCTACCATGATATAGATACAAGTAACCGCGTAGATGGAAAGCCCATTTATTACTGGATAGATCAGCAAGAACGAGAGATACCAATGGATGCCGGCTTTGTAGGGATCATAGACTCCATAAATATAACCGCGAGAGACCTAACGCTAACGAAGAATAGCGTGGGTCTATTACTTGCCTACTCGGTGGGTACATGGATAAAAAATGTGACTGTATCGAACACAGATGACGGCATTTCCTTGCTTGCTTCGAGCTATAGTATAATAGCAAACAACACTATTTCGAACAATGACTGGGGCATCAATATGGTTTATTCTGACAGTAACTTTTTATTTCAGAACACAATCACAAAGAACACGCTTGGTGCCCTTTTGGGTAATTCGAACAACAATACATTACAGAGGAACAACCTATCAAACAACTGGGAGGGTCTTTCACTCCTGAATTCACAGGATAACTTATTATTCACAAATAACTTCATAAATAATAGCGCTCATTCTATGAGCTCAACTACCATCTGGAATTCCGTTTTAAAAATGACATATATCTATAACGGTGAAAGATACACAAATTTCATGGGCAACTACTGGAGTAATTATTTTAAAGACATTTATGGCACTATGGGTATTGAACTGGATACAGATGGGGATGGTATTGCTGATTTTCTAACTCCCTACACACTACCCACAGGTTTAGGTACAGATAAGGACAATTATCCATTGATGCAGCCTTATGAGCATTACATTTATATTCCGGCAGACGAATGAATCGTGTGTGAAGGCCGATCCAATAACTAACATTTATATATTACGTTATTGAATATCTTATATGATGAAGGTAGCAATAAATGGATGGGGTAGAATTGGACGACTTGTGTTCAGGGCTGCGTTACGAGACCATTCAGCGATAGATTATGTAGCAATAAATAGTCGATCTGCAGACGCTTCTTGGATTGAACATTTGCTAACGTATGATTCAGTACATGGCAAGCAGGAAGGGGCGATAAGAGCGGAAAAGGACACGTTATTTGTGAACGGGAAAGAGATAAAGATATTGAGTGAGAGTGACCCGGAGAACTTACCATGGCGCGATTTAGGCGTGGATGTAGTAGTGGAATCCACGGGGCAGTTTCGGGATCGGAAGGGGGCATTGAAACATCTCAAAGCAGGCTGCAAGAAAGTGATAATAACGGCACCGGGGAAGGAACCAGATGTAACTCTTGTTCCCGGGGTAAATGATGCAATGTATGACCCAGCCACGCATAATATTATCTCTCTCGCATCTTGCACTACAAATTGCCTGGCACCAGTGGCGAAAGTATTAGAAGACGAATTTGGCATAAATCGTGGCTTTATGACCACTGTCCATGCGTACACAGGTGACCAGAAGATCCTCGATGGGCGGCATAAGGATTTGAGGCGAGCGCGTGCTGCGGCAATGTCCATAGTGCCCACGACCACGGGCGCGGCGGCAGCATTAGGTATCGTTTTACCGTCGTTAGCGGGCAAAATGGATGGCATATCCTTGCGAGTCCCTACGAATAACGTTTCGATCGTTGATCTAGTAGCCGAGCTGGGTAGCGAAGTTACCCGTGAAGCGGTGAACAGTGCTTTTGAAGAAGCGTCAAAGACTTCTTTGACCGGTATCCTCGCAGTTTCTCATTTGCCTCTTGTTTCCATAGATTACAACGGCTCGAGCTTCTCGGCAATTGTTGATGCTGAATATACAAATGTGGTGGGTGGCAGTTTAGTGAAGGTGCTTGCATGGTATGACAACGAATGGGGCTACTCTTGCAGGGTAGTGGATATGATAAAGAGGCTAGAGGCGGAAGGCGTGTAGAGTAAGGGCGGGTAGGTGGAGGGATTATGAACGATAAATTAAAGGAGTTCTTGACGATAGATGATTTCGATCTATACGGAAAAACAGTGCTCTTCCGGGCGGACATAAACTCGGTGGTTATAGACGGGCAAGTGCAGATGAAGGAGCGGATAGTGGAGAATGCAAAGACGATACAAGCGCTTTTGGATAAAAAAGCAAAGGTGGTTATCCTCGCGCATCAAGGTCGTGCAGGGCAAGCGGATTTTCTACATCTGGAGCAGCATGCGCAATTGCTCAGAAATTTCATGGATTTGAAATATATTGACGATATAATGGGCCCGAGTGCTAGGGCGGCGATAAAGGGTCTTGATCGCGGAGAAGTTTTGTTGCTCGATAACGTGCGGATGCTAGCAGAGGAGACACTTAACAAAACACCGGAGGAGCATTCGCACTCGTTTTTTGTGAGGCGTCTTGCACCTCTTGCCGATGTATACATAAATGATGCCTTCTCCGTGGCACACCGATCGCACGCATCAGTGGTTGGCTTCCCGACGGTTCTGGATGCGGGAATAGGGCGATTGATGGAGCGGGAGTTGATAGCTCTGGAAAGAGCGGTATATCAAATAAAAAGTCCGTGTGTTTATATCCTTGGTGGTGTAAAACCCGAGGAAGTGTTTGATATAATAGATGCCACATTGAAACGTAAAAGAGTAGATACTATACTTACAACCGGAGCTCTTGGCACTCTTTTCCTATATGCTCGAGGTATAATTGAGCCAGGGGAAGAACAAAAAGCGGATGAGCATTTTATGTGGGAGGTGGAGCAAGCCAAAAGATTCCTGGAGATGGGAAAGGACATAATAAAGTATCCTGAGGATGTTGCCGTGGCGGTAGATGGCGAGCGAAGAGAAATACCCGTGGCGCAGCTAAAGCCTAACCAGCCAGCATATGATATAGGGGAGAAGACGGCTGAGGAATATTCAGAACGAATAAAAAATGCGAGAACGGTGATAATGAAAGGGCCGGCAGGGTTATATGAAAATAAGGCATTTGCAAAGGGCACGCGCGATATTTTTGAAGCGATTTCGCATTCCAAAGCATATTCTATTCTCGGTGGTGGCCATACATCAGCAGCAATAAGTGAACTGGGAATAGATAGGAAGACCATGTCTAATGCCCACGTCAGCCTTGCGGGTGGTGCATTCCTGCGATATTTCGTCGATAAGCATCTACCCGGGATAGAAGTGTTAAAAAACCGTTCTTTCAAAAAGTCTTAAAACCGTTACAAAAGAAATATTAATCTTTACATACTATATATAAAGAAACATCAAACTCATTGCCGAGTGCATGCACATAGATTGAGAAATCACGATAGTTCCGAGAGAGGGGTCGTAGGGTAGGGGATATCCTGTCAGGTTCCGGACCTGACGACCTGGGTTCGAATCCCAGCGACTCCGTTCTCGCGGCTACGGGAAAATAAATCATTCTTGCTTTCGCTGTCTAGCCTATAAAAGCCATAATGTCCGGTCGGGACTAAGGAGTTGGTTCTGCATCTTCTGTCATATTCATCTCCGGCGAGGCGTTGAATGGACAGGGTAGCCAAATAGGTGTGGGTGTGGGAGTAGGCATGGGAGTTGGAATTGGCCCTTTACCTATATGTATCGTCTGCAAAACGTCGAATTCACCGATATAAGTCTCCGAAATTGCAGTCTCCTTTGTTCTCGCACCTATATACATCGATCCATTAAAGGAAGAATCGAAGAGCATTACGGACTTATCCTTATCTACCCTGCTTATGGTCTCATCATCTATGTAGGTTGCATCGCTTATCTTCTTGTGTATAGCAGCGCCTATCTCCATATTCCTACTGCAAATGTCCTGCTTCCACTTGTTAGTGAAGTTAACGGAGAAGCTATCGGAGAAGTTAAAAGAAGTGGGTTTGTATTCCGCATGCGTGGTCTTCTCAAGGATGATAGTTCTGTTCTTTGTCTGTAAATCCAAGATCTCGTCAGAAGAGTAGACGCCACTGCCGCTTTCTGTAATACCCAAGCTCGTTCCGGGCACGCCACTCACTTTTGTGGTAGCATATGCACTTTCAGGATCCAGTTCGTCACAGGATAGGGTAACGCTATTCCTAAGCGAATATGCCTTTTGCTCTGTGGATAGGTCTTTGGTGACCATTACAAGACCTTCTCCTATTACACTGCCAGTTTCTGTAAAATAGAGGTCTATCTGTTCAGGAACCTTCACTTTTATGACTATTGTTCCAGATTCACCTGGTAGAAGAGTGCCTATTGTCCATACGTTGTTTGTGCCTGCATCCGGAGCAGGGGAAGCAGAAATGAACGTTACTCCATCTGGATAGTGTTCTGTTATGACAACATTATGTAGAGGCACGTCTCCCGTGTTCGTGTAGTTTATTGTGTATGTCACATTTCCACCTGGTGCGACAGTAGTTGGCGAGCAAGATTTCTCTAGCTTTACGCTTACTACGCTTAGTACGAAGACCTGTGCTATATCATCGTCTGTGACCTTATCGCCACAATGTGGTTTGCCCTCGACATGAACCGTGTTGTTCAGCACTCCTCTCGCTCCTTCATCGATATTTGCAACAAGTGTGATTGTGGTGGAGTCCCCAGTCGTTCCGCTCGCCGTCAGCGGTCCTACGTTTTCCCATATTATTATACCATTATGTATGTCTGCAATGGGATCAGAAGAGACATAGCTCAGCCCCTGTTGCAGCTCGTCTGTCACTCTCACCGGATTGAGTGTACAATCACCTGTATTCGTGACGATTATCGTGAATGTGATGTCTGTGCCTACAGGTCCTTCTGTTGGATCTGCGGTCTTAGTAACACTTATCCCTGGAGTAAGCGCAGTCACATCTGCTGTATCGGTACCTGAAACATCGTCACCGTGAGGTGGAGTCCCGGTAGCGGTAACCGTGTCTGTCAGCGTTCCAGTTGCACCAGTATCTATGTGAGCAACAAGCGAGATCGTGGTTGCAGGAGCACCGGAGGCAATAGAGCCGAGATTCCATGTTATCTCTTGACCGGATACGCTTCCACCAGAATCGTCTGAGACATAGCTCATCCCTACTGGCAATGTATCAACAACCATGACTGGAGTGAGAGTGCAGTCGCCGGTATTTTCGACTGTTATTGTGAATGTGACATCAGTGGAGGGCGCACCCGAAGTTGGATCTGCGGTCTTGGTAACGCTTATTCCTGGAGTTAGCGCGGTCACATCTGCTGTATCTGTATCGGAGACGTCATCACCATGAGGTGGAGTCCCGGTAGCAGTAACCGAGTCTGTCAGCGTTCCAGAAGCTCCCGTATCTATGTGAGCAACAAGATGGATCGTGGTTGAAGCACTGGAATCCATAGAGCCTAGATCCCATGTTATCGTCCCGACTGGGGCTTCAACTCCTCCTGAGTCGTCTTAGACATAGCTCATCCCTACTGGCAATGTATCAACAACCATGACTGGATTGAGAGTGCAGTCGCCGGTATTTTCGACTGTTATTGTGAATGTGACATCAGTTGAGGGCGCACCCGAAGTTGGATCTGCGGTCTTCGTAACACTTATCCCTGGATTAAGCGCAGTCACCGTCCCGATAAGAAAGGCATAATTATTTTTTTCTTCCTGAGTGATGAAGTAGTCAACTAGAGTGCCGTCAGGCCATTCAAATCCCACAATCTTGAGCGTGTAGATCTTATCGCCGATGAGGAAAGTCTCCTCAGGATAAGCAGAAGGGAATGTTACCTTGTCGGGGCAGCCCGGCACCTCGCATGGGCTATAGTCACAGTCCGTACAATAATGATGATTCACGGTCTCATCATGGTTAAATTTGAAGGTGAAGGTTGGGTCGGGGGAGATGGGTGGATTGTTGAAGTGTAAAGTGACCTTCAAATCAGCCCAGGTGATGGGCGATCCACTGATTGGCCAGTTGAAATGCCAGAATGTTCCAATCAAGAACGGCTGATCGAAATTGAAGGTCTGAGGGGGCGCGTTATCGAAGCGATAGCAGCTCTTTGGGGTGCCCCATCCCCAGCATATCTGGATGGTACCGATCCCGGTAGGGGAATCATCGGAATCAACCCAAATACCGCTAGTATATCCCAAATCGACGTCAGCACTTTCGCAAACAGACACAGACACCAATAAACATAAGAGTAAGAGAATAACCATTACCGCTACCCATCGCCGGTGCACATTTGGATAATCGCTTTTTCTCATCAAGAACCACCTCCGCTCGTGATGCAACACTGGTCAAATGTTCTAGACGTAACGCCCGGGTGGCCGCAAGGCACCCGGCACATATTTAGTACAACCAGAGAAAGACCCCTTTTAAAAAGGTCTTCATCTCTGTCCTCCATTTTCAATTTAGACCCACCTAATTGCCCCGATTTAGCCATATCTTTACCCATCTAACAATTTAGCACCCCCCCCCCTCCGTTCACGCCAAAAATTTGGTATCTTCTTTTGGTTAGCCATAGCTTACCGCTTCCCTTTTTTATCGGGTATATAACACTACAATTACAAATCGGTGCCCATATATAAAGGTATAAGAAGAAAGAACTCGTGTTAGGTGCGTATAGCGAAAATGAATACCGCAAACAGTCTCATATAGCAGCTACTATCTCCACAATTTAGTTCTATGCAAGTTGTACAGATGTTATACACCTGATATGAACTTTTGTTTGAAACTAGCCAATGCCTGAAAAAATGTGTCGTAACCCATAAAAGGAGAGATTAACAAGTGTAGAGTTTTCTAAGGCATTGCAAAACCCGGTTGCACGTCTGTTGATGATCCAGGCTCTTTGTTCGACTCTTCAAAACCATTCCAACATTCAAGATGTCCATTGACACTCACCAAGACAGGCCCGCCTTCAAGACAGCAGACTTCCACATAGCCGCCATCCATCAAGAATCTTCCTTTCGGGAACGAGAGCGCAAGAGTCTCCTTCGGACCTATATAATAGAAAAAGGATAATATTAACATGATTTCTGTACATTAATAATTACTTTATACCCTAACAATCCCAAGTTCTCGTGTCAATCTTGTAAAATCTCGTGGTTTTTTACCTGCACTAACTGGCTTATTCTGACTCACAACCATCTTATTTCCGCTGTTTCATACATACATACATACATACATACGCCTGAAAGAGAAACACCGGTAACATCATCAAGAAGGAGGTCAATGTAAATAAAAGGCAACCCGATCAGATGTTGGATGATCAAATCGTTACCGAGTTCACAACCACTGCTCTATGCTCTTCTGCTTCAGTTTCGGTATTAACATCTTCTCCAACGCTTTACTCACTCGCTCTTCTGAGAAGTCATGCACCTCACAGAGTAATTCTTTTATTTTCCCTGCATCTAATGTGCCCCACTTTAGTTCATAAGAGTCAGTCACGTCCGGATGCAAGAAGAGTTCTCGAACGAGTTCGTAATTCTCTATTCCCGCACTTGTATCAATTGCCGCTTTTGATATTATCTTTTCGATGCAACAATGTTCTTTTATAAGCTTCAGCGCCCTCTTAACGCCCACTCCCTTTATTCCTTCGTTGAAGTCAGTACCGACTAAAATGGCAATGTCAATGAGTTCCTCCCGGCTTATCCCCTGTGTCTCTTCAAGCGCTTTTAACTCAACGAGTTCGAGCTTCGCTTTTTTACGCTGTGCATTGAGGTTCCTTATGGTGATAGGGGCGCCAAAAAGCAACGAATCGTAATCCTGCGATGAAACGAGCTCGGCATCTCCGTTCTGAACAATATAAGCAGCCTGAGCCTCACCTTCTGAAGGTGCCTGCACGTAAGGGATGCCCATAAAAGACAAAAGCGTCTTCGCATCTGCCACTATCGTTGCGTCAATTCGTGCTGATGCTTGCGCATACTTGAACGCATCTTCCGGGAACAGCACCTTTGCTTCTTCCCACTTTTGCATTGCCGCTTCCCGCCGTTCTGACCGGGCCTT
>CBDAFQ010000063.1:0-14978 GCA_965195275.1 uncultured ANME-1 euryarchaeote
CCGCCCTGTATCATCGCACCGAGGTCGGTGATAATATCGCCAAACATGTTCGGAGCGACAATGACCTGATACCATTCTGGATTCTTAACGAGCCACATGCATAGTGCATCGACGAAATTGAAATCGGTCTCTATCTCCGGATATCCATGTGCAACTTCGGTGAACACTTCACGCCAGAACCCGTAGCCGTGCGTTAGCACATTCGCCTTATCCACACTCGTCACCTTGTTCTTACCCTGCGCTCGCGCAAGCTCAAAGGCATACTTCATCACTCGCTCGCAGCCCTCTCGCGTCAGGATACCTATTTGATACGCAAGCTCATCCGAATCGGTCTCGATGTCCAATCCGAACTTAACATGATATCGTTCCCGTACAATTTCCAGCTTCTCGCTCTTCTTCCTGCCTTTTACCCTACCGCCAATGCCGACATAGAAATCCTCGGTGTTCTCTCGTACCACAGTGAAATCTATATCCGCAGGACCCTTACCAGCAAGAGGTGTGGGGACGCCTTCCAGAAGCTTCACTGGTCGTAAGTTCACATATTGGTCGAAATAGAACCGCATATTGAGTAATATACCCTGCTCTAAGACGCCGGTATCTACTCGCGGGTCGCCGATGCACCCAAAAAAAATCGTGTCATACTGCGCCAATTCCTTCAACGTATCCTCATTTATTAACTCGCCTGTACTTAGATAGTGCTCTGCTCCATGTGGATATTCAACCCACTCGAGCTCAAAATTATCGAGCTCCGAGACCGCATCAAGCACCTTCACGCCTTCACTTATTATCTCTGGCCCTATCCCATCGCCACGGATTACCGCAATATTATGCTTCATTTTTCTTTTTATATATGCATTTTTTTTCTTGAAAAAGCTTATCTCCTGTATTTATGATCGAGGACAATCTTTTCCAGATACATCTCCTTCTTAGACTCGTCAATTGAGTAAATAATACGATATGAACCTATTCTAAGTCGGAAACTGTCTTTTAATTCGTAATGCAATCTCTTGTACCTGGTGGGATCTTCGCTTACATCCTCAAGTTTCTTCTTAATCGTTTTCTGCGTTTTCTTATCTTTTAGTTTATTGAAATCAACGGAAAACTGCTTAGTTGGTAATATATTATAGCTCATTCCAATCAACAAAATCCCTATTCTTTATCTCTTTCTTCGCTTTTCTGTAGGACTCCATGAACTCTTCATTCCCCATAAGTTCCAGCGATTCCATTACAACATCAAAATCATCTTTTAGCCGTATAAGGTCTTCAAATGCGTCTCGACTTATGGTAACGGTTTTTGTTGCCATTTTTTTTAACCTCTTCTTTTTATTGAATTTTGTAATTTATAAACTTGTTTATGGCAGCAGATTTTTTCTGGCTTGCCACAATTCTATATCCGCAATGCAAGTATTTTCATTGTATTCCACGAATAAGTCATCACAGCGTATATTTATCAACTTTCATATGCCGCATAAGTCAATGCAAGCATACCCGAAATTCCGAACCGCGCGAGCAACGCCAAATCATCCTTTTCTAGTTTTCGTTCTATAACAGGCGGAATTGGCTTTGTCATTCTGCAAATAATCCGTCCGCCAGTCATTTTAGCACCCACAAAACCTTTACAATTACCCTTTACAAATACACGCCCTTTCATCAGCTCTATACCCAAGAACTCTGCTGCATCGCCCAATAAAATCACTTCGCCGCCATTTAGCAATGCAGCAGCGTTCATACCTGCATCCCCATCTACTAGTACCGTACCTTTTCGCATCAATATGCCAACGCTTATACCTACATCGCCCTTCACATGCACCTTCGCCTCCTTCATGCATCGTGCAGCAAGCGTATTCCTCAATATTCCATCAGTAAGAAGCAGTTCCCCATCCTTGAACGCGTTAGGCTTGCATAGCCCTTGCCGTTCTTCCGGGTGGTGCAAGAGCCAAGTTATCGAAACAAATTTCTTGTGACCTTCCAGATCGGACGTTACCTGCACCACATTACCAAGCGGTTCTTTAACTTCGCCTTTAACGTAAATGGCGCCTGAAAGCATACTCAATCCGAGATGAGAGCCGGCATTCCCATCTATTATTATAGAGCCCACTTCTGGCTGCTCCCTTCCTGTACCGCCAAAATAAACTAGGTCCACACCCAAGCTCGAACCAACTCGCGTGCCCACATCGCCCTTGATCAGCACGTCTTCACCGCTTTTCAGTGCCTCCACTACCGTTTCATATGTATAATTCGTGCCGGACTGCGAAGGGATAGCATCAGTAGGATTGAGCTTTGCACCTTTATGGTGCCAGATGAAGTTATATGTGAAGTCACCAATGCAGTTTTGTGGTGAACTCAGTTTCAGGTCCATAGAGATATATATCATTCGGAACTACTAAAAACATTTCTTTCAAGACCTGAGCATTATCTCTCTGTTTACCAGTCTGGCTGCAACCTCAGATGTAAAAAATGTCACTCGTGGTAGTTCACTCAAAATGCGGTAGGCGAGTGGAGGTCACCTCAGGATGTAGCTACGGAGGTCGAGAGATACCTACATGAATGAATACGAAATGACATTTGTACGGCGCGAGCATGCAACGAGTTGGCACGCACATGAGCTTTCTTCCCGGCGTATAAGATGAGCGAGGTCCCACCTCCTGATCTATGACAGATGATAGATGCTTATACTGCTGCAAAGGATGCAAGTTTGAGAAAGGTCAAACTGGGGAATGCCCATTTATTCGCGAAGACACGTGAAGAATACGAAACATTGGAAAAAATCGCAGGAGAAGAGAGTTTCTAAATTATGAATTACGGGTTTACTATTGGTTATTTAAAGTTGCATGGCATAATCAATTAACAGGGTTACATCAATAGAGGAGCGGCTGATGGTGGTATACTAGCACGGCCGTATATTTAATATTTAGGGGGCGATAAGAAATGAAGAATATGACTTCTTCGGACGATGGAGAGGTGCTACGGAATCGCAAGGAATTCGAAGCGGAATATATCGCATGGGTAGAGAACGCAGCAAAGGAGATTGCGGAAACGTTAAAGACGCTCGACATCAGTAAAATAAGCGAAATCATCGAATTTTACGATAACATATCAGGGCTTCCCGCTTCGATACATCAGCCGCTGAATAGCGAAGAGAAACAGAGAGTCGAAGAACTCATTGGTAAAGATCGTCTCAAAGATACGATTGTGCTAAAAAACCAAGCTCTTATTTTCGCACCCTCTATCTTAGTGCCTTCTTCCACGTCTTTAGATTATGGTACTGCAATGCATCGTCGATTTTTCCTGCGGGGCTTCTGGTTCTCAATCATAGCATTAAACGATGCGTATCTCAAATCCGCGTCTGAACTCATGCTTAAATACATATTCGAGCACGAACTTACTCAGGGCGAACTATACAAAGAATTAGCAGAGCTTCAGATCGGAAATATTGGCTCTGAGATAAAAGGTGCAGTCCATGAAGAAGCGCGTATTAAAGCGATGCGGCAGTCGGCAATTTCAGAAGACGAAGTAGAACGCGAAAGGCAATTGATACTAAACCTCGCCACGGAATATCCGGTGGTTCCCGTGCAGTTCGCATCGGCATCGCTTTTCATGTACTTAGAAGAGAATTGGGAAGAGATAAAGCAGTTTGGAGTTCCCAGCCAGAACGAAAAGGAAAAGAAATTGGAACCCGAAACCAAAAAAATCTGTGATTGGACTGATTTCGCCCGTAACTTATTTATATTATTTCTGAATGCATTAAAAAAAGAGATGACCATGACCGGGGTAGAATATGGTGCTGGAATAGTATAACATCTATTGTTACAATCGAAGAAAATCCAAAGAGACCTCAGAGCATACTGATGCAAAATACTCGGTGTACTTGATGGTAAAAAAAAAATATACTTTATCTACAACAAGCATCAAATCACAAACAAATTCCAAGTCCTAAATCAAAAACCCTTGTTTTTTTGTCATCGTATATATGGTATAACCCCCTTTTGTTCTGTATGCTGCGAATAACATTTTTAGGAACCGGCGGCTCAACGCCTACGCCGAACAGGAATCCGTCTGCGATAGCGGTGAATAGAGAAGGCGAGTTAATACTATTTGATTGTGGAGAAGGAGCGCAGCAGCAGATGATGCGTGCAAAGAGTGGCATGAAGATAACTTCCATCTTTATCTCGCATTTCCATGCCGATCATGTGCTTGGTATCCCGGGTTTATTACAGACAATGGCGTTGCAAGATAGACAAGAGCCTTTAGAGATATACGGACCCAAGCAGGTGGATAAATTCTTATACCATCTCCTTGCCCTGGGCTATGCGGGAAGGAATTTTGAAGTGAAAGCGATAGAACTGCGACCGGGCGATGTAGTAAGAAGAGTGGGGTATGAGATAAGAGTGATAAAAACGGTGCACAATATACTAAGTATAGGATACGTGTTAGAAGAGGATATGCGACCCGGGAGGTTCAATAGAGAAAGAGCAGTAGAGCTAGGCATAAAACCGGGCCCTTTATTTTCTAAGCTTCAATCAGGGCGTTCCATTCTACTGGAGGGAAAGGAGATAAGACCTGAGCAAGTCGTAGGACCACCAAGACCAGGCAGGAAAATTGTATATACCGGAGATACGAGACCTTGTGATAGCGTAATAGAGGCGAGTGAGAACGCGGATTTATTAATTCACGATAGCACACTATCAGAGGAGACGAAAGAATATGCGATTAATTATATGCATTCAACGGCATTAGAAGCTGCGGAAGTGGCGAAAAAAGCATCTGTAAGAAAACTCATCTTAACACATATCAGCGCGCGATATTCTGATCCGGGCGGTGCAAGTAAATTGGAAGAAGAAGCACGGAGCATCTTTGAGAATACCGAAGTCGCGAAAGATTTAATGACTGAGGAAGTAGGATATAGAGATGGGGAGTGAGGAGAGTAAGCCCCCTTCTGTTTCCGCGGCATTTATCTTTGCGCCCTATTTTGGCTTGCACCCACGAGGTTGGTCGATTCCATCCGCAACCATACGACTTCATCCTTACGGAATCATCACATTAGTATGGTACGGTACCGTTTCTATACCAGAGCCAAGACTCTCGCCTTATGCCCTCTCGGCATTCGTGTTCTTATGGTGGGGGGACTTTCCTCAGCCTTCTACGAACGAAGGCCGGCAGCCGCCCTTCCTCTCTCCTTAGACAGAGATTTATATTATCCTATGTAAATAAAGTAAGCAAATATCCCGCACCCGTTATCTGATAACAGGTATAATATCGCTGATTGCCCCCCTATGCACTGGTCTTTCTTTTTGATTCATTACATTTTCACGCTTTGTATAGTCCCCGCCAAATATCCACTTCGGCTCCACACCGGTCATTATTGCCGATACCTTTGCCGTCCCATTGCAACCCTCATTTATCCTCGCTCCCCATATTACGTTTGCATCCTGGTCCAGTTCGTAAGTAAGTAACTCTACAATGTCATTTGTCTCTTTCATCGTTAGGTCAGAACCACCAGTCACATGTATAAGAGCACCTTTTGCACCCTTATAATCTGCATCTAACAGGGGATGACTGAATGCATCTTCTACCACCGATTCTGATTTGTTCTCCGCTTTCGACGTCTCGCCTACAAGCATCACTGCAACACCGCCTGCTTCCATTACCGACTTGAGGTCCGCGAAGTCAAGATTTATCAGAGAAGGCTGTGTTATCGTCTCCGCAATACCCTGTATCGTGTCTGCAATCAACGTATCCATGGTTTTAAACGCCTCATTTACCGGAAGATTTCCTGCATATTTTATCAACTTGTCGTTTTCCAGCACGATAACCGTATCGGTAGACTCCCTCAACTTCTTTATCCCCTCCGCTGCTTTGTCTCTTCTTCGCCTTTCCACTTCAAAGGGAAACGAGACCATCGCAACTACGATCGCACCGGCTTCCTTCGCTATTTCTGCGATAACCGGCGCAGCCCCGGTGCCTGTTCCTCCGCCCATGCCGGCAGTGAGGAACACGAAGTTTTTTCCTTCGAATAACTCCCCTAACACTTCCCGATCTAATTCCGCTGCCTTTCGTCCTACATCTGGAGCGCCCCCAGATCCTAATCCGTGGGTGAGCGATTTCCCTATCAATAGCTTCCGTTCACATTCTATCGAATCCAGGTGCAGCTTGTCAGTATTTATAGCTATTCGATCAACGCCACTTAATCCGCCCAAATCCTCTAATCTACCCATAGAGTTGTTTCCTGCTCCACCAACGCCAACTATTGCTAACCGCGGCACTCCAAACCAATCCTCCATTTCTTCGCCCATACTTAGCCCCTCAGAGCAATAACCTAACACTTTATCCATCATTTTCCACCTTCCCCTTTTCTATTCTACTATCCCACATACTTATAACTACCTTTTCATAAGAAGGAGGTGTTATATAAACTTTTCGGTTGCCATCCTATAATATATATAGTCTTCTAGACTAGAAAAGACTATAAAGATGAATTTTAAAATAAAGTAGATGATAAGATCCATAACTAATCTTTGGTGGAGTGAAAATGGTTGAAAAGTTCAATGAGCGGGCAAATACGATAGCAAATGAATACTGGCGCTTGAAAGAGGTAACTGCGGACACAACAGATGAAGCTAGATTAGCGGAAATAGAGAAGCTATTAGAAAAAGGGATAGGGGGTAAGCTACAGGAACAATTAGCGGCAGAAGCGAAGACGCTAAGGAAAGAGAAAGAAGATAGAAGCAGTGCCTCTGAGAAACTAGAGGAATTGAAGAAGGAAATAACAGAGCTAACAGCGGATTTAGCCCCGAATCTCGACCTCTTTGTGGATGATTTCTTCCCTTATGACAGTGAGCACGAACCGATTTCGGAGGCGTATTTCATGGCTATTACCGATATCTTTTTTGGATCGCCTCAGCCAAGTATCAAATTTAAAATAGCTGCCTTCTCTACTGAGGGAATAAAAGTTAATTCAACTGACGAAAATTCACCTTTGACTATCCTGGGGTATGTAATAATGATGATTCAAGAGACAGCGAAGCACATGTTAGGCATGGAGAATATCATAGGTAGGTGCTGTAAGCTACTGAAACAAAATGAATATGCTTTTATTGCTTTAGGGACTTTGATTAAAGAAGGAAAGGTGCTGATGCTAAAGGAGATAAAGGAGATTTCTAAAAGGGAAGATAGAGAATATAAAGAGCTGGTAAGTAGCACCTATGATAAAGAATTGAGTAATGGTGTGGCGTATTTAGTGAGCGACGAGTGGGAATATAACATGGTGAAGGAATTGAGTGGCGAATATGAAGTGACTGACTTTGGCGAATGGGTGTGGCGAGTATGCAATGTCGAAGCGAGAGGGAGGGAAGGGAAAGGGAAGGGAAAAAGTATTTCGTCTCCAAATTTGGATATGCATAAGATAATAAACTTTTTAAGGAGATAGTGCAAATAAAGAAGCGGACATGTGGAAGAAGAAAGATAAAGGGGAGAAGGAAAAGGTAATAGCTTATCTGCGATCAAGATTATTCCCCTGGAATTTCGTTTTCGAGGACGTTGAGGCAGAGGCTATAGAACATTTTGTTCCATATGCGATTCAGGTATGCGAGGGGAAGGGGATAAATAAAAAGGCAATTGGTGGCGAGGTGTTAAAAGAGGTAATTACAAGGGAAGTAAGGGAAGCAGTTAACGATTATCTATTTGATCAGGGTGATAAAGAGATTATGAGGATGCATGGTAAATTCATAACTAATTACCCTTTTGCGTTCTCTCAGTGTTTGGTCTATGTAATCTTAGACCGACTTGGGCTCAAGATGGATGAAGTGTTAGATCTAAAAGCGGTTAGCGATTTATTGGGCACTGATGTAGAACGGCTAAGAGATAGGGGAGTTTTTATCAATGGCTTAATAATAAAGAACGAAAAGAGTGCGTTGAAGCTGTTTGGTAAAGACATTTTAGATAGAAAGGTAATAAGCGCAGGGGGCGATTATGTAGGTCATCTGGGCGATATTATTTTTGATATAGATAAAGGGAATGTGGCTGGATTAATAATAAACCACAGAAAGGGCACGGGATTGGAAAAGAGCCAGATATCCATGAGCGATGTACGTTTAAATATGTATACTAAGAATATTAGTTTAAAACATTCAAATTACAATAAGAAGTGAAAAAGGGGAGGGGGATATAAAATGCGGATATTTGTGATAGGCTACGGGCAGGCTGGAGGAAGAGTAGCGGATTCTTTTTTAGAATTTGCTAAGCGAACGGGGCAAAATTTTGTTGCTCGTGCATTGGCCATTAATACGGCAACGTCCGATCTGATGGGGCTGAAGAACATACCGATGGAAGATCGGTTGCTTATAGGTGAGTCACTAACGAAAGGGCATGGAATAGGGGCCGATAATGAATTAGGTGCGAAGGTAGCTACGGAGGAGCTTTATACCATTCAGAGTGAAATAGATGAGCGGGGGTCGTATCAGGTTGATGCTTTTTTACTAATAGCTGGTTTAGGCGGAGGAACGGGTTCTGGTGGTGCGCCTGTATTAGCAAGGCGGCTGAAGAAGTTATATGAGGAGCCGGTTTATGGACTCGGTATTCTACCATCGAAAGATGAAGGGAGTTTGTATTCCTTAAATGCAGCAAGGAGTCTGGTGACTTTGGTAAACGAAGTGGATAATCTATTCTTGTTCGATAACGATGCGTGGAAGAAGGGCGGAGAGAGCGTAAAAGAGGCATTTGCAGATATAAATAACGAGATAGTGAGACGATTCGGGCTTTTGTTCGGCGCAGGAGAAGCGAATGAGGTAGGGCAGATGGTGGTAGATGCAGCAGAGATAATTAACACGCTTAAAGGGGGAGGGATATCATCAATTGGCTATGCGGCAGAAGAATTAGCGAGTGAAGGTATTCTAAAGAAGTTCTTTGGAAATAAAAAAGGAACCGTAGAGAAGTTAGATTCCGTTACGAGGATTACGTCTTTGGTTAGGCGAGCAATAGCAGGCCGATTAACGATCCCATGCGATGTTTCAACTGCGGAAAAGGCGTTGATAATTGCTGCGGGACCACCAAAGGAGCTGAGTAGAAAGGGTATAGAACGGTCAAAGGTGCGAATAGAAGATATGATAAGGGGGAAAGAAGTAAGGGGGGGAGATTTCCCACTTGTAAAGGGGCAGCACGTAGCAACAGTCGTTCTTTTTTCGGGCGTGTCTGAGATTCCACGGATAAAAGAGTTACAAGATACTGGCGCAGAAGCACAGGAGGTCATAAAGGAAGTGACAACAGAGAAAGAGAAAGACTATAAGGAGCTAATGGATACTAACGATAATATAAAGCCGTTGTTCTGAAGGTGATAGCATTGAAAATTTACCATAAGTATGTTTTAATAGCAATTGTCGTCGGGGCCCTTTTTTTTGTGCCTCTAATGAGCGTAAGCGGGGCTGCTACGAAAGAGCTAACAAAATCGCCTTTTGTAAAATCGGAAATAAAGAATATCGATTATGAAGTGGTGTCAGGAACAGAGCGGGTAAAAAACTGCACTGAAGTTTCTATAAAAATCGTCTTAGCGAACATTAGTAAAGAGATAGGCTCGTCAAAGCTCATTTTCTATTCTGAATTGGTAGGTGCAAAGGGGCATATAATGGATAAAGTACTCCAAAGTGGCAGTATTTATACGCTAAATCACAAAGCCGTAGGCGAAGAAGCAGTAGTAAGTTGGTCCGGTGAGGCACCAGATGTGAAAAGACTGGGTTCGTTCACATTGTTAAACATAACGCAGACGGCGGAAGAAAAATATCTTGTAGAGAGCATAATAAGGGATGTCTCATCAGAGATGATAGAAGATGCTCTTAACGTCTATTATAAAGCCAAGAAAGCGATAGAAGAAGCGAATGAGACAATAACGAACGCCAGCGAGAAGGGGCTAATTGTGGCGAGTGCTACCACGAAATATGAGCTGGCTATGGAGCACCTGAATAATTCTCTTGGCCATTATAATTCAGGTAGGCAAGATGCGGCATTAGAAGAAGCGAAACGGGCTTTAATTCATGCAGAAGCGGCTAATAATCTTACCAAAGGTGCAGAAACCACCTGTAAAATAAGGAATTACGGCATTCTCGCCGCAGTCGTAGTAATTATAGTGGTGGTACTTGCAGTTATACTTATGCAAAGGAAGAGAAAGCGGGGCATATATTAAATAAACCTGTTTTGCCGGAAAAGGTGTTTCGTGACATAGGTTCTTCCGGATGAAAAAGAAGAAGTTTAAGTACCGACAAAAGTATCATCCAAATGCCTTCATAGAGCGTACGAGGAACGTTACAAAGGGGCTAAAAGCGAGGACGGAGATACTTGAGGTGTTAAGTGCGAGAGAAGATGCGCTCACAGTAAAGTCCGTGTCAGGGTTAGCAACGCTAAGTTATTCCTCTTCCTTTCATCATTTACGTCTGTTGGAGAAGGAAGAGATAGTGAAGCGAGAGGGGAAGAGGCCATATAAATGGAAAATAACGGGAACTGGGCAGAAGAGCCTTGACGACCTTGACTTGTGATTGGAATTCATTTTTATTTTCATTTTTATGTGCAAAGAAGGAATAATTAGAATTAGGTCGGGATAGCCAAGAGGTCTAAGGCGGTAGGTTGCTAACCTACTTCCCCTTACGGGGAGCGAGGGTTCGAATCCCTCTCCCGGCGTTTATGCTAAACTTACTTTCGTATCTATATGGGGAGATAATAAAGAGGGGTATATTGAACTCACCGATCCACGTGAAGCATGTTCTTCTTGTTATGGACGAAACAGATCTTCTTTCCACTGACTACGCGGATGCGAAAGGTACGGGAATGGAAAAGCTGCGGCATTTCATAAAGTGGTGTCATGGCCTGGAGATAAGTGTTATAAGCGTTTATGTCGGCGTTATACGAGAAGGGATGGATAAGAACTTGTTGGAGCGGGCATACACACAGCTAATGGAAGAGATAACAAAGGCGTTGAGTAAAGAAAAAGCTTCGATTGCACTCTATGATGACTCTTTTGAACCTACGTATGCGAAAAAGATAGGAGAAGAGAAGGGCAATAACGAAAAGAAGATAAATATTTCTATAGGCTTTGGTGGGCGAAGCGAGTTAACAAAAGGTATAAAAGAGATTATGGCGCGAGTAAAGGCAGGGGAACTAGAGCCCGAAGAGATAGACGAGAAACTGCTGGAATCACAATTGATATTCAAGTCAGAACCAGACCTCGTTATAAGGTCTGGTGCAACCCGTTTAGCGGATTTTCTGATCTGGCAATCGGTGTATAGCGAATTTTATTTCACTGATGTTAACTGGTTAAAATTCAGGAAGATCGATCTATACCGTGCAGTTCGTGATTTCCAGTGGCGAGAGCGCAGATATGGACGCTAAATTTTTCGCCTAACCCATTTATATAATCACAGTTATATTAGCATAAATCGTTGAAAGATGCAGGAGGAGATGAGATAAATAAAGAATGAAAATGATTGTGTTGTCTGTGGTAGTGGGTATGATGCTGTTAACAGTAACAGTCGGAACAGTTGCAGGGGATGGATCTTTGATGAGTGCAATGGGCTGTAACTGCCCTCATAGTGGTCCGGCTACAGACTATTTGAAGAGCCCGTTCAAGGACGACTATTCCTCGCCAAGTTTTTTGATGGGTGAGGATGCGGAAGGGAAAAGTCATTCCAAGAGTTTCCGTCCTGATCGTTCGCATACCATTTTTGAAACTGCTATTCCCATTCGTCCTACAAATATTCAATATGAAAATCCCAGCCTCATTATCTACATAGACGAACTTAAGAATGTCAGTGATCCAAATGTCGTGATTGTGGATGTCCGTTTACCGGCAAAATATGCGGCGGGGCACATACCGGGAGCGATAAATTTGCCCTGGGTGCTTTTCAGAGCAGATAACGGTGTTCTGACTCCTTTGGAAAATGTGACCGGGCTCTTGGGGGAGTCTGGAATAAGCCAGGATAACGGAGTAATTGTGTATAGTGATACATGCCAGCCCTGTGGCGGGCTTTCTGCATCTTCTTACATCTTCTGGATGCTCGAATACATCGGGCATGAAAACGTTTCGGTACTAGATGGCGGGTTTGATGCCTGGAATGCTACATATGGCTGCACGAAGAACGTGACGACAAGATCGCCACCCACATATTATAGCGCAAATGTAATGGAAGATAGATTTGCAGACACCGAGTGGGTTCTGAATAACCTTAATCACACAACGGTTCAGATAGCGGATGCAAGAACGACAGAAGACTACAATGCTGACCATATCGCAGGAGCAATCAACATAGAGTACGAAGAACTCTTTAGAGATGGATACCGGCTAAAGGGCGCAGATGATCTGGAGTTTCTTATATCGCCAGTCGTGATCAAGAGATTGGATAAAAGCAAGGACACTGTCGTCTATTGCTGGTCAGGAGCGAGCTCGTCGTTCTTGTACTTTGCATTGCGGCTGATGGGCTATCAAGTGCGGAATTATGATGAGTCTTGGAACGTATGGTGTAAAACGAATGATGTGCTAACCATACCAATCACAAATGTGAGTGTAGAACCGAGTTTTGCATATAAAGGGAGTACCGTAAAGATATATGCAGAGGTTGAACTCCGGTCAGAAATGAAAAAAGAGTCAAAGGGGTCATTAATTATTCACGGCGATGGAGAAGTCCCTTATAGCCCTGGTTCGTTCTGCGCAGGTTGTAGCGGTGTATACGCGGTCCCTCTACCTACCACCGATATTTCTTTTGTCCGGGCATACATACATAAAGAAGATGGAGCCAATGTTGAGACGGTTGTTATGCACGATTATAATGGTGATGGGCGATATGAGGGCGAATGGCAGACATACTCCGCAGAAGATGGAACATACCATATAGTTATTGAAGCAACCGATGGAGAACTAAAGACAAAGAGTCCTACAACAGTTGAAGTGGTGATAGAGACAGCAGGTCCTTAATTAATATCACGTCTCTTCAGCAGCGTCTCAACAGCTACGTTATGCTTCTCCTTATGTGAATTGCCGCAGAACGTTACAACAATCCGATCCGCCTTGGCCTTTAGCACAGCCGGAAATTCGAGGACGTCCTCAAAAACTGGTTCCACAATAAGATTCCCGAACTCCACCACTATATCTTTTTTCATGCATGCCAACTGATTGAATGCAAACATATATATGCGATTTCTGTTGATTTTTGTAAAAAGTACTTGAAGGGAGATATTTAATTGTGTAAAAATCCCTGTAATAGATGGCACAGGGGTATGAAAGATGCATTTAAGAAGATAAATGAGAAAGGGGTATACTACCAATGAGGGATGGAGAATTCCGCTTGAAATATTGACACACAACTGTGCAAAAGGTTTGTCAACAATGGAGAGGATGTGCAAGTTCCTGACACATACAAAGGAACCATCACAATATCTTTCATTTTCTCCCCTCTGTGTAACTAATCTCGTGCAATCTCGTGGTTTCTTACCCCTGCTTTACACCACCATGCCCTCCAAAATCGTCCCGATATTCTTATCAGCATTCCGTTTCTTAAACTTTACCAGTTTCGCAATCTCTTTCTTATCCACTTCAGCGCGTGTGAACTCAGTAGCATCCAACAGCTTCTTCCCTGCTTTTGATCGCACAATCACAGTGGAATACCCATCAGAACTGCCAACCGAGCCGATAGCGATGTCGGCAAGCAGTGACGCGAAATCATCGCAGAACGGACAGCCTTCTCTTATCTCCGCTTCCATCTGTCGCACATCGCATGAATAATCCTTGCCATCAGCCGTAACGATATATTTCCCTTTGCTTATCTGCGTCTTTTCCGCTTTATCGAGCTCAACGCCAAATGTCCGCTCCGTATACGCTTTTAAAGCCAAGTAATCGAAACTCTCAAAACAGAACAAGCCTAATATAGTCAGCTCCACACCTGGATATTCACGTTCCAAATCCCACAGTTGCTGCAGCTTCCGCACCGCTCGGACTTCACATGGTGTTCCAACCACTGCAATTCGTCTCTTACCTGCCTTCAATGCAGCATCTAGCTTAGACATCATAGGCACACGCAGATATTTCGTGCCTCTTGCATTCAATATTCCAGCCACATCTTCAACTACCACATACTCTGCATTATAACCCGCCGCTCGCTGCACCACAAGTGCGGCATCAAAGAGCTTATTCTCAATACCTGCAATGAGCAGTGCCGTAACCATTCCACCGTCTTGACCACCCGTAGCAGTCTTACCGGCAATAATATCGTTATAAACGCCCAGTTCGTCATCACGCTCGCCCACCAGGTATCGATCCTCTAATTCCGCTATGTCCTCTGCCGTAGTTGGATATATATTCTTCTCCCGCTTTATCGCATCCGTGGGACATACAAGAGCGCACGAACCACACCCGATGCAATCATCAGATAGCTCCTTGTACGGTGTACCCACTTCGCGCTCTACACCACGACTTATAACATTGATCGCCGAAACACCCACTAACTCATCACAAACTCGTGTGCACAATCCACAAAGGATACATCGTTCATCTTCCAATACGAATCGCGGCTTTACAACGCCATATTCCAGTGCCATGCTTTGTATCCGCTCTTCTTCCGGACATCGTGCCAGCAACAGTTCCAAGAGCAGCTTCCTTATCCCTATAATATCGGGCGACTTAGTGCTTACCACCAGTTTATCCTCAGCAGGATAATTACAGGCAGTGACAACCTTCTTCCGGCCTCGTTTCTCTATCTCTACTGAGCATAGCCTGCAAGCGCCAAGAGGCTCTAACGCGGGATGATAACATAACGTAGGAATATCAATGCCAATGCTTCGCGCAGCCTCTAAGATGGTCTGCCCTGCCTCTATTTTTACATCCCTACCGTCAATTTCCATTTTCATCGCTCGTCCTTCCCCCCTTCGCCCTTTGCCTTTTGCCCTTTGCCTCTTTCAATCACCCTCTCCGCTTCCGGAATAGGCGGTGGAACAGGCTCACCCGAAAT
>CBDAFQ010000064.1:0-9661 GCA_965195275.1 uncultured ANME-1 euryarchaeote
CGGTTAGAAAGCGGTGTTATAAATACAGGGATACATGAGAACTGCTTCATTGATAACGTGCCGCAAGCATGGGATGATGGGACATATAATAACTGGGTGAGTAATTTCTGGTCGCAACCGCCGGGTGGAACGGGCAACTACACTATACCAGGCGCTGCCGGTAGTGCAGACACTGATCATCTGGACGTGTGCCCTCTGCCATAAGAACAACCGAAATGAGTATCTGTAATAACAAGAACAGAATAAAATAAAATAAAATAGGGTGGGGAATGGGAGAACAAATTATTTTCCTATTCCCACTTATTAATTTTCATACCGGTACCTTCTGTACCACATCCATCTGTTGGGCATTTTAGATTAGCACCCACACCGAAGTAGAGGTGTGCCTGCGATTGGTGGTTGGCCCTCCGTCAAATATACCATTAAAGTTATGTCTACTGCGTTACATCTTCTTTCTTTGCCATCGCTATCTGTTACCTCTAAACTCACGGTATAATTGCCTGGCGACAGGTACGTATGATTAGTTATCTTGCCTGTTCCATTTGTTCCGTCTCCAAAGCTCCATTTGTACGATATTATAGCGGCGTCGGGATCAAAAGTCCGGGAAGAAGAGGCATTAAATGTGACACTCTTGTTAACAACCGGATTTAGTTTTAGTGCTGTGCATGTGTAGTTTGCATACGGTACAAATTCCGAGGGTGTTATTATTAGTGATTTTGCCGAGCCATTTATTAGCATCTCCTGATTCACATTCGTCCCATTGACATAAACCATCGCTAATACTCTATAGTATTTGTCATACTGGCTGCAATCGTCTATGTCAAACACAACTTCTTTTCCTAGACATAACTGCTCTAAAAATCTCTTGGATTCTTCGCCTTCTGCCGTTTCCAATTCTGGTGCGTCTATTCCATCCACGCGTACACTCTGGATACCAGCCATTCCAACAGGAGAGATGTATATTTTACCTTTTTCGGTGACATTATCTGGTGGTATAATATGTTGGGTGACATTATATGTTATGAACTCTGTAGCATTGGAACAAACAGGAGAAATGTGTATTGTATCGCCATCATAAACACTTTTGACTGTTCCCCTTCTCATACCGCCTTTATCTAATGTTTGCAAACCAAATTGCCAGTCCGAGTCAGAATCGGTATCAACGCCCACAGGATGCCTTTTCCAATAACGATTATCATCCTCCTCATCGTATGCTACGAGTGTTTCGTCTATTGTGTTTCCTTCCGTATCTTTTAAAATAATCCACTCACCTTTAGTATCATGTAACCACAGTTTACCGGGAACAAAAGTCAAGTAATTTTTTGGTGGTATCGTGATATTTTTTATCTGAAAACTTCGTCCTCCTCGGTATACTATAGAAGATATAGTCCAACCGCTAAGGTTCACGCTCTCGTTTGTAGGATTGTAAAGCATAACCCACTCATAGATATTCTCTACTTTTCCCGCGGGATTTTGATCGAAAGCTTGTATAACTACGTGTGTGCCTTCAGTCGAGTTTGTCATTTTGGTGTTTGTGTCATAGGCCATACCAACTGCGATACCACTTACAATAATCGCCAAGCCAATAGAAATCGCCAGTATTATCCAACCCATCTTGTTTTTCATTTTTTTGCTCTTTCACCTCCTAAAAATTTATATGAAAATAATATAATATCTTATTAATGAAAACGTTAGGATTACTAATCCACGGCCCCGAGGTAATAGACGAAGGCGAAGCGGAAAAGGCGATAGTAACGCTAAAGGCATCGGGATTTGGATTAGAAGCGTCTCTAGGTGGAATAACAGGTAAAACAGCAGTTGTAGATGCCGATTTGCAACAGATAATAGACATAAGCAAGGATAGTAAACCGTCAGAAGTAGTGTACGATTTTGTTAATCGCGGACTTGATTTTATCCTGTTGCTGAACCATGCGAAGACAGAAGAGAGCGGGTTCATGCTTGGCGAAGGCATTTTACGGTACTTTATTGATCGCGGTGGAACAAAGGAAACTCTATCATTTGTGCAACTCGAGTACAACAACAGGATTATTATTCCATGGTTCCTGAAGCAGGGTGATTGTGATATATATAGACAGCTAACAGGAATTTTTAGTGACTTCGGAGAGAGAGCGCCCTACAAGCTTGAATCGAGATGTAAAAAGGAATCGGATCAAGTGTATCGAACGATAATGGGTGTGCATCCAGGCGAGAAGATCGTGGTGAATGGCGTTGTTGTTGGTATGTCTGCGCATGAACATACTGTTACGCTGGTTGCGAAAGAGGGCAAACTTGTAAAGATATTGGGCGGTACGTTAATAGAACATAACCTAGAGAAACTGCCCCTTCTGGACCTGAATGGTGCGCTGATAAAAACCGGCAGTCTAATTCGGAGGACAAAACCGAGAAGGATAAGAATAGAAAATTTAATAGCAAGAAAAGGTAATAAGAAAGCATGTTTCTTCTATTCCGTTGAGAACCTCTTTCCAAAGATGCTGGAGTCAGATATTGCAGTTGCGGTTGTCATAGGCGACGATACAACAAGCATTGCCGGCGATATATTGAAAAGGTTTGGTATACGCATGATAGGCATTACAGACGGCGATGCTGACGGCTTAATCGACGGTATAAGAAGCGGTGCTTTGGCAGAATATGACAAGTTCCTGCCACCTGATTCGATGATATTACGATTAAAGCCGGAAAGGGACGATATTATAGGCGAAAAGGTAAAGGCGGAGATTTTTAAAGGTGGTTACGAGATCGAACTGGAAGGCGATATTGAGCAGCAAGTAGAGGTTTTGAAGCATCGCATACTCGATCTGGCAGATGGCGATATTATCAGCGTGTTAAGCTCTTCTGTGCCCGAAGGCAAAAAGAGAATTTTAGCGGAGAACATATGAAACTATAATTCAATAGCATAGTGAAGAAGAAAGAAAGATATTTATGAAGTATCAACTTAATATCATATCACAGTAATTGGGGCGAAAGGAATAAAATGGAAGGCGAAATATTGGAAGTAGGAGATGTAATGACACCTAAAGTTCTCACTGCTGATGTGGATGCGCCAGTCACTAACCTGTCAAAGGAGATGGAAATATCCGGGTTGGGGAGCATAGTAATAACAAAGTCGGGCAAGCCGATAGGAATTGTTACAGATCGAGATATAGCAATAAAAGTTATAATGCATGATAGAAAGGGGAGCGAAATAAAAGCAAAAGAGATTATGTCTTCGCCTCTGGTCAGTATTGAGCCCGGAGTACTGCTGGAGAAGGCATGCACAGTACTGGCGGAGAATGGCATAAGAAGGATGCCAGTGATTGAAGATGGTGAACTCCTAGGCATCATAAGTGTTAGAAACGTATTGACGAGAAACCCAACGTGTGTAAAGAGATTCTATCCAACGGAATGAATTTTAGGACAAGGAGCTAGGAAAAATAGGTGAAAGGATAAATATGAAAGTTGAAGATATAATGAGCCGACCCATCATCGCAGAGGATGTAGAAACATCGGTAACTAAAATAGCAGAGGATATGGAAGAATTGGGAATAGGGAGTGTTGTGATAACCGATTCCGGTAAACCAGCGGGAATAATTACTGAGCGAGACATAGCATTAAAGGTTCTACTGAAGGATAAAAGGGCGAGCGAGGTAAAAGCAAAAGAGATCATGACATCGCCTCTGGTTACCATCGAGTCAGAAGCATCTGAGGACGAGGCATGTAAACTTGCATCAAGAAAACGAATAAAAAGACTGCCCGTAGTTGAGGATGGCGTGCTCGTAGGGATCCTGAGTATTCGAGATCTATTGACAAGGAAGCCCGAATATGTGAGGGAATTCTACTTCTAATTCACGAACGGCTTGGGCTACATCAGCCCGTCCTCCATTAAGGTACTCATAGTACTCGCACAAGCAGTTGTAGCGTGCGATACCGCTCTTCCGAGTGTTGCATGTGCCTCAGTATAATCATCCGCTTCTATCTTTATTTTTACCTGCTTCAACTTCTCGTCCACAAGTGCGAATTCTTGCATCCGCGTTGCGTTCAATGCTATTCCCGTCTCAGCGGACAGGCCGTCAAAGAAGGCAAAGATCGTTTTCTTCGCACCTTCTAATTCGCACCCATCCAGCGTTTCTAGCACTGTCAGCATCTTAGAGCCGATTATCAGTGCCGATTTTATCCGCTCTGCGAATTGATAATTGATTATCTCCTTTTTTGTCATAATCACGAATCTCCCATTACCAGATAAAGAACTTTTTGTCTTTATAAGTTTATAAAACCGCACGTATGGATTTGCCGTATACTGCTCTCCTTTGGCGTTGCCCCATTGCAAGGAGTGTGATCAAGCTTTTAGAAAAAGCTTAAAGTCAATTACGAATTAGTTAGGCTATTAATACGTAATTCTTAATTGAATATCGGTCGCCTAACCACCCTTTCGTTCAAACTTTAGGAAAGTTTTAGCAAAAACCAGTTTCTTTGGTCACGCTTTCTTTTTGAAAGAAAGGTTGCGGGTAAACAGCACAGGAGGGATTTTTACCCTCTTGCTGATTAGGCTACGAAGTGAGGGCAAAGCCCGAACCAAATACACGCTGTTAGACGACGTTGCTTTTAATTATTCAGCTTGCTTGGTAATATAATCTTCCGTCTTTAAATACCATACAGACATTTGAAATTGCTTTTATACTGTTTAACGGATTATCTTTCACAATTACCATATCTGCAAACTTCTCTTTATCAATAGAACCTAACTTTTCATCTAAATGTAAAATTTCCATATTTCCAAGAGTCGCCATTCGTAACACCTCGGCTGGTGAGTATCCAAAATGGTGGAACGCTTCAAATTCAATCTGTAGATTTCCTACAAATGTAATTCCCGTGCCTCCATCAGTTCCAACACCTACTTTTACCCCTTTCATTCTAAAATTTTTCAGACTTTCTCTTGCATTTTTGCTAAATCCATGAATCCTTTCAGGATATACCTGTCCGACAGCAGGCATTTTTCTATTCTCCATTTCCCTATTTATCCAGTTATAAAAGCTCATATAATTTTTTCTTAACTGGGGAATAGTAGATTTTTCAATCATACCCGGAAGATATTCATTGAGCATCACTTTAAAAAAATTAAAATCAGGATTGTCTGGAAAACCTTTGTTCCCGCAGTCCATAGCAAGATAACAGCCTATGCTCAGAGTTGGAACAATGGCAACATTGTTCTGTTTCATTTTTTCTGCATCATCTAAACTATATGGTTCGTCAACCGTTAAATGGGCAATCGTATCTAATTTCGCATCTATAACTCTTCGTGAGCCCTTGATAAACATTGAATGAGCTTCAACCATTTTATCAAATTTCATAGCTTTATTCTTTATAAATTCTGCTTGCTCACGAGTAAACATGTTGTAAACAGTAGAGTCTTTACCACCATATAGTGGTTTATCTTCAAAATATGTTTTAAAAAAATCACAGCCGGATTCATACAATCTGTCCATAATTTTTTCCAAGTCTTCACTGTTTGCAGGAAAATTCATCACTTTTCCGCCGAAAATCATGGGCGTGAAAAGATTTGCAAAGCCAAGATCCCACATTCCTCCTTTAGGTGAAATTGCTTCTGTTGCAGCTATTATTCTTGGACCAAGTAGCTTATTTTGTTCTATTTCTTGTTTTAGATAATTAATGACATTAGATGCCCCTGCACTGTCTCTTACAAATGTACAGCCGTTTTTTAAAGCTTCTTCACAATTCTTTTGCCTTTGTGCATCAAAATACCTCAATCCTTTTAAACCCAAATCAAATTCACTTATTAGAGAAAGGTGAGCGTGAATGTCTGATAATCCGGGAATTAAATATCTGTTATCCCCATAAATTTCTTTTTTAATCGTGAATCTTTCTCGTACAGTTTTAAAATCATTTTCAGATACAAATTCTTCAATTTTTTTGTTTCGTATTAATATGCCTTTTTCCTTTCTTATGCTACCGGTATTGACATCAATAATATTAACATTTGAAATGAATAAATATTCGTTTTCGTTGACATCCCAATCAAGGATTTCTTGCCGTGGATAAACGTAATTTGAAGTTTTTCCCGAAGCGAGGTTACTAACCAAATCTCCAAATGCTGCGATACCTTTCTTTTTCATAGTTCCTCCTTTCCTTTTTACGTTCAATTTCGCCTGACGTTCTTTAAGTTCATGTCCTCGGATCCTCTTAGTCACTATACCCCGTACTTAAGAGGCTGTCCCACCACAATTGACTTTAATTAGTACTATAGTTAGTATATACTTAAACCATTGCTCAAAGAAGATAAAATTTGGGACCCTACCCCTTTAATGCGACTACACAATTTTTTGAGGGATGATTGATCAATACGACCATTTTTGGTGGAATTCACACCAATAGCTTCGGTTTGACTTTTTATCTAGCATCCATATTCTCTTCAAATTATGTGCTATGCATGCCAGATCAAACCTTCCCGATTCTTTAGTTTCGCCTTGCATCTTGGAGGCAAGCTTCTCATGGGGAATATATCCGTCCAATTCGTGTTCTTTCTAAAAATCATTCATACTGATTTATGCACTCCCACACCGCCTTTATCGCATCCGATACCACTCCTCCTGAGAATTCAACCACCGGCATACCCGCAACCATCGCTTCCGTGACCACAGAGTCGTATGGTATGTTGCCAACAACTTGTATTCCTCGCTGCCGGCAAAACTCGGTAATCCTCTTGCTGTTCTCTTCATTAATGTCGTATTTATTGATGCAGACGGCGGAAGCAATACCGAAATGTCTGGTCACATCCATGATTCGTTCGAGGTCATGCAGTCCGGACAGGGTGGGCTCGGTAACGATGAGTGCGAGGTCCACGCCGGTCAATGACGCAATTACAGGGCAGCCGATGCCCGGCGATCCGTCAATCAGTATGAGTTCACAGCCCTCTTTTTCTGCAACCTGCTGTGCATTGTTCCTAACAACAGTGACCAGTTTCCCTGATGCCTCTTCCGCGATATTGAGCAGCGCATGCACCATTGGGCCATAGTTAGTCTTTGATATAAAGGCATAGCCAGAAACACGTTCTTTCAGCATAAGTGCCTCCTGCGGACACGTAAACACACAAGCGCCACAGCCCTCACAACGTGCGGGATTAACTGCATAGCCCGATTCTTCGGTCGACGCGATAGCGTTGAATCTACATGTTTCTTCGCACGTTCCGCACTCGGTACATAGCGTTTTATCCATAACGGCAACTTTCACGCCTTTAAATTCCTCCTTCTTTATGATTTCAGGATGCACCAGCAGATGGAGGTCTGGTGCGTCTACATCGCAGTCTACAATGACTTTGTTCTCTGCGAGGGCAGCGAACGAGCCCACAAGGGTTGTCTTCCCCGTGCCTCCTTTTCCACTAATAACCGTTATTTGTCTCATTTGGATAGCTCTTTTATAACCACAAGATTCTCTTTAGTCAAGTCCTTATAAAGCCACTTTTCATTCATATCTTTCATTTTCTCTTTCCTGTGTTAATCTTGTGTAATCTCGTGGTTATAAGAGAACTTTATCAATTATCCCTGCAAATCGCTCCTTCCACTCAGGCATCGCCTTCACAAAGGGCACGCCCTCAGAATAGTAACGTGCAATCCGCGTGTCATGTGGAATCTCAAGCAAAATCGGAATCCTTTCCTTCTCGCAGTACTCATACACCTTTCGATCCCCAATCCCTGCTTTATTTATAACCATACCAAAAGGAATCTTAAGCACTCTGAGCACCTCAACTGCAAGCCTCAAATCGTAGAGCCCAAACGGCGTGGGCTCAGTCACAAGAATGCAGTAATCGCTGCCTTGCACGGCTGCAATCACCGGGCATGCCGTTCCCGGCGATACATCAATAATCACTGTCTTTTCTGGATCAAGGTCCGCTTTTACCTGGTCGATCAGCGGTGTTGCCATTATCTCCCCGATATTCAACACCCCGTACACGAGGTCAATGTTGCCGTCACCGCTTTTTCCTGTTTTTATAACGCCAATCTCCCTCGGTTCCTCGCTGATCGCATCCTGCGGGCATACCAGGGAGCATAACCCACAGCCGTGGCAAAGTTCCGGGAACACCATTACTTCTTTTTGCGGCACAACAACAAGAGCGTTGTATTCACACGCAGCAGCACACTTACCGCAGTAATCGCACAAATCGTAATTGACCCTTGGCACCAGCGTATACGCCGGCTTTATCTCCTCGATCACCGGATTAAGGAAGATATGTGAATTTGGCTCTTCTACATCGCAATCGAGTACTTGTACGTTCGAAAGCGACAGAGCGAGATTAACTGCTACTGTTGTCTTTCCCGTACCGCCTTTGCCGCTTGCTACCGCAATAATCACCGGTTCACCGTTTTGTTGCATTGCGCGTCCCATTAATGTCGGTGCATTTTGCACGCATTGGCATCACTAGCTTCGTTGAGTCTCCCTGCCTGAAAAGCGCTTATTGCTTCGCTCACCGTACCACTGGCGCCTACATACACCTCTATCCCCAACTGTTCAAACGCGCTTATTGCACGAGGGCCTAATCCAGAACAGAGCATTATCTCTGCACCCGCACCTGCTACGAGATCCGGTGTATTACCTACACCGCCAAAATGTTCACCCGTGTTCTGCACAATGTTCACCTTGTTACTCACCATATCCACAACAGTAAATGTTGGCGCTCTTCCAAAATGCTCACTTACAAGATCTTCCAATCCTCCATTTCCCAATGAGGGAATGCATAGTTTCATATGTTCACCTCCTCTCTTTTTTATTCCTTTTTTATTTTTATTCTTATTCTTACTCTTATTCTTACTCTTATAATCTTCCAGAGCTGCTCTTAGCGTGTCCATTGCAAGCACAGAGCAATGAATGTTTTCTTCAGGTAAACCACCCAAAACAGATAAAACATCCTTGTCCTCTACCGTGAGTGCTTCTTCGATTGTCTTACCTTTCACCAGTTCTGTAACCACACTTCCACATGCCATTGAAGCACCACAACCGTCGGTTATGAATTTGCAATCTACGATTTTATTCTCTTCGACTTTAATATGCATCTGCAGTGTGTCTCCGCAGGGGCCTGTTACTCTGGCAGCACCACCGGGGGCTTCCAGTTCACCAACGTTTTTGGGGTTGTATGCCGCCTCAAGTGTCTTCTCAGTGTATATTCCCCTTTCCTCTTCTAATATCTCCTCTTCTATCTTCTTGGTTAGTTCATCGAAATCGGAACTTTTATCTTTTTTGGTTATTTTTTCCATTTTACCCGCATTTCATCACGCATTTTTAACGTTTATTTACACACTTATAGCTCTTCGATACTTCTTTCCATCTCCTCAACTTTGGACCTTACGACGTTTAATTGCGTTTTTAGCCTCTCCAGTACGGAATCTCTCTGCAAAATCGGAGATGAATAAGGGGCTATTTGGATGGCACCCTTTGGACAAGCCCGTACACAAGCAGTGCAGCATATACACCTGTTAAAATCCACTACTGCTTTTTTATCAACAATTCCAATCGCACCGGTCCAGCAAACCCCGGTGCACTTTCCACACCCGACACATAGTTCTTCGTTAACAAAAGCTTTCCAGGCTAATGATAGTAGGGATTGCGGCATAGCACACTAAAAAAGAAAAAGGATAAAGAAAGAACTATCTTCTCG
>CBDAFQ010000065.1:0-2944 GCA_965195275.1 uncultured ANME-1 euryarchaeote
GCTCCCCATCATCCTAGCAGCATCGAATCCCGCGCCTACTTCCACGCCTTTCACAGCGCCGATGCACATCAAAGCCTTCGCAAGCTCGGCATCCAGTTTATCGAAGACCGGCTCGCCCAAACCCGCTGGAACTCCAAGTGCAATTACTTCTACGATACCGCCCACACTATCGCCTTCTGCTTTCACTTCCTTTATTCGCGCTTCCATTCTGCTCGCGGCTTCTAAATCTGCACACCTAACTGCATTTTGCTCTGCATTCTTCTTTATTTCCTCGACTCGCATTTCCCTTGCCCTTATACCACCCACTTCCAGCACATGTCCGATAATTTGCATGTTCTGCAAAGCCAGGATTTTCTTTGCTATTGCTCCTGCTGCGACTCTCGCTGCCGTCTCGCGTCCGGAAGCTCTTCCACCTCCCCTGTAGTCTCTTACCCCATACTTCATCTGATATGATAAATCCGCTTGACCAGGTCTTGCAATATCTTTTAGTGGTTCATAAGGACTCGAATCGGCATCCTTATTCCAGATGAGCATAGAGATAGGAGTGCCCAGTGTTTTCCCGTCGAACACGCCCGACAATACTTTCACTGCATCCGCTTCCTTTCTCCCTGTGGTTATCGCACTAACGCCCGGTTTTCGCCTGTCCAGTTCGTACTGTATGTCTGCTTCTGACAGCTCAAGCTCTGACGGGCAGCCATCCACAACCACGCCTATCGCTTCCCCGTGTGACTCGCCCCAGGTAGTCACCCTAAATATCTTTCCAAAAGAATTTCCGGACATAACAATCAAAAAGTTATAGGTTCTGTAAGCATATAATTTAGATTTCGTGTGGTATATAAGGTATAACTTCTACCTATAAATTTAATTTAGGACGCAGATTTACACGGATCCAATTTTTTCGGTGTTAATCAGTGTTAATCTGTGTCAATAATTTATTTTATTTATAGAATTGACCGTTTTGCCCACATAATTTCGCAGGTTTTATTATAACTTTCTTATCGGGGTCTTTAACAACATAGCCAAGTCTAAAAGCATCCACTTTATGCCTGCTCGCGATTTCAATAGCCTCTTCTGCTTCTTGCTCCGGTAATATTACGCAAAATCCTATACCCATGTTATATACCCTAAACATCTCTTCATCTGTGACATTGCCACGTTTTTGTAATAGTGTAAAAATTGGCGGTGCTTCTGGCAGATACTCTATTACAAAACCCACATCTGATTTGACCCTAGTTAGATTTAAGAACCCGTCACCGGTGATATGCATTAATGCCTTTATATCCAAATTAGAATTTATCATTTCCATAATCTCTGGAACATAGATATGCGTTGGCTCCAACAGTTCCGCTCCGATTGTTTTTTCTAACACATCAAAATACTCATCAATAGCACCTGTTTTCAAAAAGATATGACGGGCTAAGCTCAAGCCATTACTATGGATACCACTACTGCTTAGACCTATGATTACATCTTTCTCCTGGATATTCGCCCCTACGATTACTTTATCAAGAGAAACCGTGCCAACCGCGGTGCCTACTAGATCAAACTCGCGATTTTTTCGCACTCCCTTCACCATATCCTTTACAATAGCTATTTCACCACCCGAAATAGTTATATTGGCTATTTCTGCACCCTTGAGAAGCCCTTTACCTATTTCTTCCAGTAATTCCGGATCCGGTTCACAAAGGGCGATATAATCAACCATGGAGATAGGTTCTGCACCCACACAGAGAATATCATTAACATTCATCGCAATGCAGTCTATTCCGACAGAATCATATTTATCCATCATTTGAGCGATGAGTATTTTCGTTCCCACACCATCTGTTGAGACCGCTAAACCTGACCCCTGTCCAAGATCGATCACATTCGCAAAATACCCTATGCCTAGCTTCACTGAACCTATATCAGTTCTAAAGCTAAGGCTTCGTCCCACATGATCGAGTAGCCGCTTTAATCCAGTATCCACTTTCGCTGTGTCAACTCCCGCTTTTGTATATGTAACACTCTCTTGCGCTTTCATTCTTCACTAACCTAACCTAACCTAATGCAAAGATAAAGATTATAAAGATAAATATTATATGCATAATGATCATAGAGTAGAAATAACGAAGAAATGAAAAGGGCTTTATTTGACGATATTGGGAGTTATCCACTGCCTGAAGGAAGAACGAAAGAATGGATGAAATCCGCCTTTGCTAATCCGGAACCACACAAAGATGAGCTGTACGAGATAATAATAGGGTCAATGTGGCAGAAGATAAACGCAGGTGTAGAAGTCCCTAATTATCCGCAGTTTCAGAACATGATTACTCAGTTTAGCGAGCACATCATGGACGATGGAAGAACAGAAGCGCCACTGCTAATAAAAGAAGAAGAGGCGAAGATGGTCGAAATGGGTGCCTTAGCCGAACTGGCAGTGGAGTACAAGGAGAAGGAAGGTAAAAAGCTGAAGGTTCGAATTTGTGTCACCGGTCCGATAGAGCTATATTATAACCTGTTCACGCCACCGGTGTATATGGACATGTTATCGCCCCTCGCGAAATCAGTAGCCCGATTCATAAAACATGCGGTAGAAGGAGCGCGGAATTACGACGTTGTTTGTGTCTCTATAGATGAGCCAAGCATGGGATTAGATCCGCGTATAGAAGAGGATGGTATAATTACCGCACTTGAACTCGCTTCGGAATATGCTTTCCGATCGGGCATTGATACACAAATACACCTCCACTCACCTATTTTTTATGAGACCGTGTGCCAGGTAGAAGGGATAAACGTGATAGGGATGGAATCAGCAGCTAATCCGTCTCTTTTAGCTCTTATAGATAAAGAGCAACTAGAGAAATACGATAAATTCCTGCGCATTGGTGTTTCAAGAACAGATATACTCAGCATGGCTGCGGAATATGATGAAATACATCATACAAATGCATTTAAAGATAAA
>CBDAFQ010000066.1:0-1955 GCA_965195275.1 uncultured ANME-1 euryarchaeote
GGGATAAAGTAAATGTTAACGATAAAACCGCGGCTATTTCATTCTACGTCGGTAGATTGAGTAAATTAGAGAGAGCAAGAGTTATAGAAAAATTAAGTGAATTCGAGAAGATCAAGTTAAAAAGAATTACGGGCCGATTATAGGTTTTATATGCGAGGTCTATGTGCCACAGCATGACAAAATCGGTGCTGAGATAACTAAAAAGCTCCAGGCGGGCGAACTGGAAGAGCATAAACGGTTGATACGGGAATTTAGCAAGATGGCGGGAAATGAGTGAGGGATATTCTCCGCGTGTATTTGTTTAGCTCCTTTTTATATCCACAAGATTACACAGATTTTCACGAGAAAAAGAATAATATTAACATAGTTTCAGTACACTATTGGCTACGTTATACCCTAATAATCCTAATTTCTTGTGTTAATCTTGTATAGACGTGTAAATTGATTCATAGTCAAAATCATCAACCATTAATCTCATTTAGATCCGCTATACCGTTCAACTTCACCAGTTTTCTACTCTGCGTAGCCAATCCCTGTACGGTCCCGTGTCCACTGCACCACGAGCATAGGCCTCATGCCATCCTTCAGGCACCGGCATCTCGGCATACAGACGCTGCCGCCACGCTTCGAGCGGAGTTCGATGCCGTCCCATGAAATCAGCAGCGCAGCATACCCGGTGCTCCGTCGTGGACGAAACCTTATCCAGCCACTGACATCCGGCCTTAGAACGTATGAGATGATGGTCAAGTATTAGAGTGTCCACGTTATGCGCAAGTCGTACCGCATTCTGCCATGCCATTGCACGCTGTTTACGCGATATATGTGGCAAGTACAGCGGCGGGCCCGAAGCCAGCACAATCGTCGGCTGCCAGGACGTGATACGTGACACTGTCGCTTCATCTAGCAGTTGGACGTCAGACGCATGCACAAATACCTCACCACCTTCTTCTATCCTCGTCATCATTACCATGCCGAGGTGTTCACCACGCTGACCATGTGGGACCGGGATGGAAAAGGATAGTTGCCCATCGCTTTGTCCTTCGGCATTTCGTAGCTCATTATCCAGTGCAATACGCAGCGACTGCAACCGATGCGACATGTTTTGAGAAATGCCACGGGGGCCTTTAGCCCAGAACCGTGGCTTTTGTGTGCGCGCTTGACATACGGCGGCTACCTTCTGCGCAGGCATCTGATATGGATTTGCATCCACTAAGGGGACATGGTCACCGTGAAAATGGCTGAACACGACATCCGTTGCATCTTCCAACGCCATCAGGATCTTCTGACGGACTGACTCGCCAACAGATACCTGCAATGGGTGCGGGAGCAGCCCATGACGATTGTAGCCCAATGCTAACCCGGGGTCAATGACTATCTTCCGGTCTCTGACTTCCACCAGACAGCTCAGACCACGAACGCCCAGTGATTCTGTACCAAGTATTTCAATTTTCATTTTTTAACGCTTCAAAAACGATAATCGCAGTAATCAAATCCTGGAATGCAACGCCTGTGGACTTGAAGAAAGTTATATCGTCTTTGCTTGTCCGACCCTTTGCTTTACCGAGCAATACATCACCAAGAGAAGTCAAATCCCCCTTCGCTACTATCCCCTTCTCCAATCCACGGTATATCTCGCCCGAATGCACGCACTGTGAAAAGTCATCAATGAATATCCTGCACTTTTTCAGCACTTTTGGATCAAATTCTATCTTCGTCTTCGAGTCTGCACCTACACCGTTAAGATGCATCCCCTGCTTTATCAGATCAGAGTAAATAAAAGGCTCAATTGCAGGAGTTACCGTTGTAACTATATCAGAATCCCCCGCGTCTTCCAGACTGACAACCGCTATATCAATACCAAATTCTGGTTCATACTTTGCTCTAAACTTCATCGCTCGTTGTTCTGATATATCAAACACTTTTATTCTGTCAATAGAATCTCTTACAGTCAGTAT
>CBDAFQ010000067.1:0-7526 GCA_965195275.1 uncultured ANME-1 euryarchaeote
GAAATGTCTGACAAAGATTCTGCGGTCTTATCGAACTTTGACTGTCTCAATTCTTTTCTGAGGTCTCTTGCTAAATCCGCAATCTTTCCCTTGTGGGCAAAACAATCGCCGCAGTAAAGACCACAGTATGCAATCAGGTTCCTATCCTCTTCAATATCGCTCATCACTTCACCAATTATTTTTGTATCGTATATAGCTAAATAGGTAG
The DNA here is from genome assembly GCA_965195275.1 of uncultured ANME-1 euryarchaeote. Lineage (GTDB taxonomy): Archaea > Halobacteriota > Syntropharchaeia > Alkanophagales > Methanospirareceae > Methanophaga. Next base: position 209 of record CBDAFQ010000067.1, read on the forward strand.
AAGTTATACTTTATATACAATGGAAAAAATTCGCAGAACGATAAGCTAGCGATAAGTAACTCGAAAGTTTTAAGTGCTACAATTACGATCCATGTTCTATTGTCACGTCAAGCTCGAATAAAATCCGGGGATATAGGGAAAGATGATGGCGAAGAAGATAATACTGTGGGCGGGTTTGAGTTTTTTGGTTGTATGCATATTTTTGATAGGGCTGATACCACCTACCGGGCAATCTATAGCGAGCGCGAGCAATGAACAAGAGATAGCACCAACATTAAGCGGTAATAGTGGATCAATAAATGTTCAGAATGCAACTAAAAAAATCGAATTTAGAAGCGTTTTTGTTCGTTTATCTCTCTATCAATTATTTTCCAGTATGGATGAGTTTTCGACAACAGAAAATATCATGTCGGTAGTGGATGCATTTATTGAAGATTTAAATAATCACCGCATAAAGATGGCTTTTGTTGGATTTAAAAATGACGGTGCTTCTTATGATCCGGACAAAGCAGAAGAGCTTCAATGGGCATCCGGCATCCTTATGTATAATAGTAAAAATCATCAAGAATTAGTTTATGGTCCATTTAAAAGAGCTATAACACAGGAAAACTTTGATCCCATGCAATATTTAGTTGACAGATGTGAAGAAAACAATATTGAAGTCCATGCTTGGGTACCGGTTTTTAGAGATCGTATCGGAGCAGAATTGTTGAATTTGTCTTTACAACCAGAGTCAGAACATAGTGTTAAACCCGATGATGTTGATGTCAGAGAATATGAGCTTTCTATTATAACAGAAATCCTGCAAAGATATCCTCGAATCAAAGGAATAAATCTTGATTATATAAGAGCAGGTGATGACGCCAATAAAGAGTACAGACAAGATCCTGATGTTGCCAAAGCGGTGGTGGATTTTGTTAAAGCGGTAGAAAACGTTACGAAAAAACAAAATAAGATTTTGTCTGCCGATGTATTTCCAAGTGACTGGGCTTATGAAGTAGGACAAGATATAGAAGAAATATCAAAACATGTGGACGCATTAATGCCTATGACTTATCATGGCGACAACAGTTTATGGGGGGGATCTACCGATCCCGAATGGGTAGGGGAAGTTATTGGCGATTATAAGAGTAGGTACAATGCACGATATATTTTAGCAGGTATTCAAGGATATGACACCAGGGGTAAAGAGACTTTTGACGTTACGCCAGAACAAATTATAACCGCAGTAAACTCAGCCAGAGAAAATGGCGCTGATGGGTTTGCATTGTTCAATTATGTGAGCTTTAAAGAGGACATAGGGTGTTTAGATGATATACAAGAGCTCTTAAGTGGGCCAACTATTATATGGTCTGACATAGCCAATGAGGTCCTCAACACATCAGTTGGAACATCTTCTTAAATCTTTTGTAATTCTTTTTTGTTTTTTTTTAGTATAAAATATATACTCAAAAGCATATTATTGGACATATGCTCACCGATCTAAAAAATAGGGACATCAAAGAGCTCTCAGAGCTTTATGATTCTGAAAGCAGGGATTCGTTTATCAGCCTTTATCTGGATATAGCTAGCTTGGACAATAAATTTGTAAGAAGAAGAAGAAGAAACACTTGCAAATCTGTTCTGAAAGAAGATAAGGAATTGTCAGAGAATTTTGAAAAAGCAATGCAAATGATAGAGGGCTATTTGAATAAAAACGAGAGAGAAAAAGGGCAGCAAGGACTTGCGATTTTCGCATCTAATATTCACAACTTTTTTAGAGCTTACAAATTGGGGATGCCCGTTGAAAACCTGCTGATTGTGGATACATCTCCATATATCAGACCACTTGCGCGACTGGCTGATGAATATGAAGCATTCGGACTTATTCTTCTGGATAGCCAGAGAGCGAAAATATATGTTGTTTCCTCAGGCAAAGTTGGATATAAAAAGAAATATGCAAATGATATTATAAACAGGCATAAAAAAGGTGGGATGTCTCAGGCACGTTTTCAGAGACTAAGAAAGGGTGCTATTGATCATTTCCTTAAGGATGTCGCAGAGGATGTGGAAAAATTGTTCTTGCAGGATGATGTAGTCAAAATAATTATTGCTGGTTCTGGCAATGCAAAATTATCATTCAAAAATATCCTGCCACCGCATATTAAGTCTAAGATTGTGGATATAATAGATATGGATTTTGACGAGGCAGAAGGTAGGCTTATCTCGCAGGTTGAGGAAATCGTATTAGAGGATGAAAAAGAAACAAGCGAGAAATATGTGAGCAGATTGACGGATGAAATACTGAGAAACGGTCTCGCCGTCCATGGTCTAAAAGAGACAGGGGAAGCGGTAATAAATGGTCAGATAGAGTTGCTGTTAGTAAGTAAAGGTTATAAAATAAGGGGCTGGATTTGTGAGAAATGCCAGACTGTTGATTCAGGTGTAATGGACAAATGTCCGTATTGCGGCAGCAGAACAGCGGAGGTTGATGTTATCGAAGAACTCATCGAGTTTGCCGAAAGAACTGACACAAAGATTGTGTTTGTGGAAGATAATCCAATATTAGCTGAACTTGGCGGTGTGGGTGGATTGCTGAGGTTTAAGCCCCCTCCAGTAGAGTAGGGTGAGGCGGTCTTTCAACCTCCGTTGTTGATTACCTGCTCAACTGCCCATTTGATCTTTTTGTCTGTTTGTTAGCTTCACCATAAGTTGAGGTGACGCTAAGCTTCTTGCCGGAATAATTTTGGGATTCTACAGTGCGTTAATATCCAGCCATAGATGGAGGTCGCGATATGATTCGTTCGTTATGTTCTCTTTGAATAGTTTAAATTCCAGCTTCTTCCTGCCTACTTCCTCTGCGGTAAACAGGAACGGGAACTCCAGCGTTTCGTTATGTACCAGTTGTAACCTTTTCTCGCCTATACTTCTGTTCTCTATCTCCGCCCTAAAGAGGTATGAAACGTCTTCATACTCGTGATTGACAACACCAACTATCACCTCCCCCTTTTCGCCAATGGAAAGGTTTGTAGGATAGTCTGCGGCCTTACCACCAGTGCCAAGGATGTAGAACTCGGTGAATTCTTCACCCCTCTTAGGTGTCACAATTACGTAGATCACCATTGCCAAGGCTATTATTATCGTGATGATGAGGATTATTGAGAGGATCTTATCTAACTTTTTTGTGCCCATTTTCTTTCCGGCTCCCGAATTCAGTCTCTCTCATGATCAAGACTCTCTCCCCGGGGTGAGGACAGATCAGAATTGTGTTTAGATGTTCACAATCCACAGGTGGAAGCATTGGCAATTTCCTTACTACTATTGCTTTCTTCTTCCTCTTTACCGTCTCAGCTTCATCGGCATACCGTTTCGCCAAGGCTTCTATATCATCAAAAAAAGCATTATGGATTTTCATCTTCCTTTTCTCACCCTCCCCAAATTACTATATGATTCTATTTACATAAAAAACTAAGTTTGAGATTAATTAATGAGACGGAAAATGGAATATAAAGCGATTGTTATAGATCTGGATGGCACGGTATACCACGGCGATAATATCATTGATGACGCAGATAAAGTAATAGCGCTTTTAGCTAAGAGCTATAAAGTACTCTTTCTTACGAATAACTCCACACGTTCAAGAGCGGATTATGCCAGGAAGTTAGAGGGTTTTGGCATCTCTTGTAGTAAATACCAAGTTATAACCTCGGGATATGCATCCGCGAGATACATCAAGCAGAAATACGGCGATAGCAGGGTTTACGTGATAGGCGAGAACGGGTTGAAGAAAGAACTCGTAGAACAGGACATACAATTGTGTGAGGAAGATTGCAATATTGTACTTGTCGGTCTTGATAATGCGTTCTCATATAGCAAAATGGCCAAAGCGTTAACCTTCATTTTAGCCGGCGCTGCGTTCATAGCAACAAATAACGATCCCTTTTTAATCACCACTGAGCAGGTGAAACCAGGCGCAGGCGCATTAGTTGCTTCTATTGAACGAGCAAGTGGTACAAAAGCGATTGTTACCGGTAAACCCAGCACATTTATCAGTGATCTTTTAGTAAACGAATTGAAAGTTGCGCCAAATGAGATACTTATGGTCGGCGATAGACTCGACACAGATATTCAGATAGGGATTAACGGTGCTATGAGGACCGCTTTAGTGTTAACAGGCGCCACAAAAATGTGTGAGCTCGAACAATCATCAATTTCACCGGACTATATTGTCAAGAGTATAAGTGATATACCCACCATCTTAGATAAAAATCACCGTGCTTGAAGATATACTGCTAGTCTTCATGTGAGTTGATTTTATTTACATGCTCTCTGTGAACTCTGCGGTTAATCGGACAATGTCAAGTTATAGTCTAGGGTGTCGTTTACCATAAAATGGCGCTCTATACTGCATTGCCCATTTCAATCTGTTCGCTATTTGCTCATCGTCCAGGTGCTCTATCGGGACGAGATTGTCATCTCTCAACAAGCATGGCTTTATCTTACCGTCAGAAGTAATTCGTAACCGCGAGCAATTAGCACAGAACTCCGTGTTATTTATCGGATGAACCACCTCTACTTCAACGCCATCAACGAAATATTTCTTCCTGTGCTGCAACCGCCTCGTTTTTATTGCTGCTGCTTTCGATTTGAGTTTCGCTTCGATCGCAAAAAAGTCGGCTTTATACGACTGCATAGAGAGATTAAAAGAAGGAATCAATTCGATTAATTGCAAGATTACCATTCCGCCGCCGCCTCTTTTATTACATTCTCGCACAAAATCTATCAGATCATCTATCTCATCCTCGTTTATTCCGTTCAGGATAACAGTGTTAAGCTTGATAGGCGTAAGGCCCGCATCTATCGCACTGTATATGCCATCAATCACCCTTGGCAGGTTGTTAGTCGAAGAGGTGATAAGATCGTATCTTTCTCCTTTAATTGAATCTAAGCTTACGTTCAATCGATCCAGTCCGGCATCCGCAAGTTCAGCCGCATAATTACTTAAGTATATACCATTTGTTGTTACTGAGATGTCATCTTCATAATCTCTTATGCCATGCACTATCTCTGCGAGATCCGCTCGCATCAACGGTTCACCGCCTGAAAATTTTATTTGCCTTATGCCGAAATAAGTTGAGGCCACTCGTGCTATCGCGATTATAAGATCAGCACTTATTTCCGTCCTTACCTCCTCTCGGCCCTCGCCTTCGTTATGACAATAAATGCAGTTCAGGTTACACCGATTCGTAAGTGAGAATCGCAAACTTCTTATCGCTCTGCCGTAACCGTCTATTAACAGCCCTTTTTCTCCTTCCTTATTTTTGATTCGCCCTTCCATTGTACATACATTATATCATTTATTTTTTTTGGTAAAGCTTTCTTTACATTTTTTCTTTTTTCCAAAAAGGAAAACAAAAATAACGTTTTTAGTCAATGTTTTTGTTATATCATCATACTCATCACCAGCACAATAATCACAATGCTTAACGCAGCACCATATACTCGCCTATCCCATGCAAACACCTTCTTTCCATCCAATACACTAACTGGAATCATGTTGAAAGCAGCAAGCCATGCATTTATCATCACCCCAAAATCGCCTATTTGTTCTGTCATACCGGAACAAAAAGTTAGCGGTAAAAAGGCAAAAGCCAGTGCTACATTCATCATCGGACCTGCTACCGCAATTTTACCACTCTCTTCCTTTGTGAGATAAGGCGCGGATATCATGACTGCGCCCGGAGCCGCAAATATAAACCCCATAAAAGCTGTTACTATTGCCACGAGCAGCATAAACGGTGCCATCCTGAACTCGGACCACGCACCATACTTCTGTGCTACTACTTTATGGGCAAGCTCATGTAAGATAAATGCAAAGCCAACGGTAACAGCGGAAATAATAAATATTGAAACCATGCTTTGGTGGTACCATCTAGATAAGACAATGGTAAATGCGACGGAAATAGCAAGCCAAGCGATAAAAATATGCGCTATTTCCGTTTTACTCGTTTTTAGCTGCATTTTCACGGGTATCCACTCATTTTTTTTTATTGTATATAAAATATAACTTCTACCTATTTAGGACGCAGATTAACGCAGAAAATTATTTCCTCAACGTATCAAATAAAAGCCTTACGTTTAACTTCCGGTTTAGTGCCCAAATTAAGTTCTATCACCATTGCAATCTCATAAACCTTTTCCAGAAATCCCTATTATAACCCTGTTTATTATAAACTCGATTAATCTACAAAGTAAGGAAACTCACGAATAATAATTTACCAGAACTGTATCAGTTTAACATTTTCCAATGATTTTTTTGTGAGACACCGATTAACGCAGATTCTGTCAAATTCAACCCACGCCTTTTACCACATTTCTATCTTCAGATGCACAACTTCTTTGAAGTGTCCATCTCGTGTGACCAAGGTCAGGTCATGTTGTCGAGCAATTGCGGCAATCCAGATTCGTTTTCTGGAATCGGCTGTCCTTTCTCTTGTAGTGTACTCTTGATTACACCATACTCTCTTGCAGTGTCTGCATCGCTGGCAAGCACAGCAGTGTTCAAAAGGAATCTACCACTCATTCCAGTCCACCCGCTCACATTCGGTTTCAATCGCACGACTCATTGCTTGCAAATCGTCTTCTCCAATTGTTCCGGCGAAATGAAGCAGTTGCTTCCCGGGCACTCCTTTTGGTCGAGACAATGTTCGTACAAAATCCAGCACATGTCGTTGGAGTTCAGTTGGGAGATAGTCAAGCTGTTTAACAATCTCCGCCTTGATAGATGCGTTTGTCATCGGCATCACCTCCTATTCGGCACACCATATAGCTTTTCATATCATTTATTCTATCCAACATTTATTTCCTTTTTCCATTATTTCAATAATAGCATTGATCCCCAAATATAAAAAACATTTCTTATTGCATAAAGTATTTAAATATTTCATATCCTTTTTCTCTGCCTGCTCGGCGGTAAAATTGGGGGTATAGTACTTTCGCTGAACAATTCGACAGTGTCTCCATCACTGCAATACATACCCGTCAAACCACTTCTGTTTGAACATTGCATTCACTGCGGGGTCCGTGAGTTTTTTAAACAGGTCGATCTTAGTATTAACGAAGCCCAGTAATATTGAATCCACCACCTTATCGAACTTATAACGGATATTTTCTGGGGTGTTCTTTTCGTTCATAACAGCCCGTAGTTCCTCGTTCTCTTCCAGCTTCTCCTTTATTCGTTTTAGATCCACCTTGTCCTCGTCCGTCAAATTGAGCCCATACGTTTCATTTAGTGTGTTGATGATATTAGATAAAAGGTCTTTCTCTCCTTCCTCGTGTT
>CBDAFQ010000068.1:0-3494 GCA_965195275.1 uncultured ANME-1 euryarchaeote
GCTTTACCAACAACTTTTTCGGTAAAGCCTTATGGTTTTCTTTAGAAAAAGGGTTTGTTGTTAGGGGCATATAAATCACACCCTAAAAATACTCGGTTTTGGATATAAATCCGAAAAAGGTTAGGATTTATCTGGAGAACCGATGCCCTTTCGCTTATCCACTTCACACGGATGCACTCCGGTCTCACAGAACGTTCTGAAGTGCTGAAGCCATTGAGGATAATCGGGTGCGGACTTCACAAACCGCACAAAATTCTTCAACTGCTCTACCGTTTTCGTCTCCAATTCGTGCTCCATTATGCATGCATCTTTATTCGCTATTTTCTCGGGCACCTGTAGTATTTCCAGAAGTGCCCTTAGAGTATCATGCCTGTCCTTTACCAAGCTTCCTATCTCTCTCCCCTTTTGTGTTAATGTCACACCGTCGTATTTCCGATACACAACGTAACCGTTATCGTTCAGCTTCTTTAGCATCTCTACAACGCTTGAGGGTTTAATATCTAAAGCCAATGCTATATCCTTTACCCTTGTATATCCCTTCTCTTCTGAGATGTTCAGAATCGCTTCGAGATAATCTTCCGCTTTTCTACTTAGCATACTGTAATAATATTAGGGGCACCTATGATTAAACACTTTATTTTGATTCTTTCTTTTCGCCTCATATATTCGTAATTGTTATAGTTACCGATTATCGAAGCGTCTTCATCGAATTTAGCGTGAATTTCGAGATCGTTGCCTATTCTTATCGGTCGCTTTCTCTGCTTCTGCATCTTGTCCCACGTTTCTCGCCACTTCAGTTCGTTCTTTTGACTTTCCCTAGAACATCCGCTTTAACACCTTCGAGATATGCCATGCCGGCATTGTCTAAAAAAGCAGTGATTTATCACCGCGGAGATCGCCGAGGGCTCAGAGTTTAAGATAAGAGCGTTGCAATCCACGCTTGGTTTTTCTAATGCCGCTGCGTTCTACGCGCAGTTTGCGGTAAAACTTAGGGGTATAAAGATTTTACTGGAAAATTCGACAGTGCCGCCAGGCCTTTTTCGGTAAAGACATACATCCTTACCCAGCCTTTTCCACCTCCAGGCACTGGTACTCTGCAGATTTTACTCATTGTGCATCTTGCACACTCTTTCCCGGGGCAAACTTCGCAGAGATAACCAGCACGAAACAGGAACTCTATTATCGCCACGAGTATAGACTTTCTCATATCTAACTCATTTGCAAGTTCGTCTAAAGTACCTCCTTTCTCTATCCTATGTAGAAGTTCCCCTGTTACTGGCATTTCCTTTTCCTAGTGTGTTGCATCAGTTCTTTTTTGTCTATTTTTTTTTACCTTCGTTTATCATATCATTTATTGTTAGGTACATAAATAATAGCCTCTAAAAATGTTCGGTTTTGGCTAAAAAGCCGAATAAAGTTAGTATTTCGAGCGAAACCGTATAAATATCTTCCATATTCTGGCTTTCCAAATATCTCACGCACTCTTATTCCCTCTCTTCATCCATGGTATTTATATGCCTGGTAACGGATCTACTGGCGATTACGTCTTTGAAATCCGCAGTAGTTATTGATAGCTCGCCTACTTTCTTCCCAATCCGTTTTGTGTCCTTTGTTTTCTTTAGCCAGACCTCGGTGCAGATCTTCGTGAGATCCCTACCAGTGCAGTTCTCAGGTGTCAGGTCAACAATGCGATTGAAATCTATGTCTTCGTCCAGGTTGTATTTGCTGGTTTTTATCTCGTAGATTTTAAGCTTTGCCTGCCTGTCCGGAACAGGAATTTCAATCTGTTTGCTCCGTGATAGAATTGCATCGTCAACCCTGTCATCACGATTACTTGTAAATATTGTTATGATTGGTTCACCACGCCGGTTGAAGCCATCGAGCTCTACACACAACTGTAACATGGCAGTACGCACTTCATCACCCGCGTCTGTTTCTCCGCCATCCGTCCTACGCTTCAGTGCGAGCCCGTCTATCTCGTCCATAAACACGATGCACGGCGCTTTTTCCCGTGCCAACTCATAAAGGTCGCGTATATTGGCTGATGTCGTCCCGAGCCATTTTTCTACGAGCTCTGGTGCATTAACGCCGATAAAAGGCACCCTCGCTTCGTTGGCTACGGCTTCTGCCAGCATAGTTTTTCCCGTACCCGGAGGACCGACTAATAATAGGGCATTTTGGATTTCAACACCCGCTTCTGCCATTTCTTTGCTTATCGCAGGGTCGAGCTGAAGTTCTGTATGCTCCCGGAGTTTTTCCTTCACCGCCTCCAACCCACCTATAGCATCATATGTCACGTTTGGACACTCATTGACCACAAATTTCTCTGCTTTGTATTTGTAAGAATCCAGAAGTTCCAAAATATCGTAACTTTGCGGATTAAGGTCTACTTCCTTGCCAGGAACTATTACCTCTTTTGGAAATCGATGAGGTCTCGGAATGACGTGAATTATTCTATTACCACCATCAACAGAGACTAACACTTTGTCTCTTTTTTTCTCATATTTTACCACATAACCTCTGACAGCCGGAGTAGATTTAAGCTCTTTCTGAATCTTGTCTAACTCATCCCGTGCCGTTTTTCGTTCTTGTTCCACCCTTCTATGCCCCAATCGAAGTTTATAAATCGCCTGTTCATACTCTACTAATCGTTCTACCTGCTTTGAAATTACCTGTTCTGCAATCTCCATTTCATCTGTATATCCCGGCCGCTTTGCTTCTTCGTACAGCTCGTTCAACAAATCCTCTTTTCTATCGGTTCCTACAAAATTAGCGGTCGCCATGTAAAGACTCTCCTCATGTTATAATCCGATGTTGTTAGGTATGTAAATAGCACCCTCTAAAAATGTTCGGTTTTGTCTAAAACGCCGAATAAAGTTATGCTTTTTGGCATCAGCCTACGAGCTCGAAGTTTCGCTCTACGCTGTAATTCAGGATCCTCACATTTATCAGTCGTCCCCACTGCCGCAGTATCAGATAAGCGAAGTAATCTGCATCAGGCTCAAACTCGCCCCGGTAACTTGCCCCTGTTATTTTTGTCCACATTTCCTTTACCATGTTATCCCTTCCGGCAGGTTGTATCACTGCACAATACTCTCTTGACGCTTGTTCCATCTTCTTTAGATGTTTCTCGAGGTCTTTCATCTGCCATAGAAAAGGAGAGCAGATGACCAGATTAAATTTGTCCTTGATTTCCCTGCCATCCACTTCCAACCAATTTTCATTCATTATTTCAACGGTCTCATTCTCTGCTTTTGCATCCCTTCCCACACTTCTCGCCAGTTAAGTTCTTTCATTTTTGTATCACCCCCCATCTTCTTTCTTTACTTCTTAACCTATTGAGCATAAATTCCCTTTGCAATTTTAGAAGTCTTCTCTTCAAGACTCACGAGTTCTCCTTTACCCTTATATAAATATTCCATCGCCATCTCCGTACCTATAGTATTCGCCCAGAACATACCCTCAGAGGTAAGCTCGATTACATTCTTCCCGAT
>CBDAFQ010000069.1:0-10983 GCA_965195275.1 uncultured ANME-1 euryarchaeote
GACAAACTCTTCTTCGAGCCTTTGACGTTTGAAGACGTGATGAACGTGATAGAGAAGGAGAACTACGATGGAGTGATGGTGCAGTTTGGCGGTCAGACCTCGATCAACTTAGCGGTTCCACTGAAGAAAGAATTGGAACGGTTGGGAGCAAAGACGATAATCATGGGTACAGACCCAGAGAACATAGATATGGCAGAAGATAGGGAGCGATTCAGCAAGTTCCTGCTTCGGCTGCAAATACCACAGGCTGATAGCGGATATGCAACCACACTGGAAGGCGCGAAGGAAGTAGTCTCGAAGATAGGTTTTCCTGTGCTTGTTCGCCCATCCTACGTGTTAGGCGGACGAGCAATGGAGATAGTGTATGACGAAGAAGAGCTCATTAGATACATGCGTGAGGCGGTGCGAGTATCAAAAGAGAAGCCAGTACTTATAGATAAATTCCTGGAAAAAGCTACAGAGGTAGATGTGGATGCAGTGTGTGATGGCGAAGAGGTTCTGATTGGTGCGATAATGGAGCACATAGAGGAAGCGGGCGTTCATTCCGGCGATTCCGCTTGTGTTATTCCACCGCAATCATTGTCTATGGGGGTTATAGAAACGGTAAGGGACTACACACGGCGGATAGCGCTCGGATTGCAGATACAGGGGCTGCTCAACATCCAGATGGCAGTTAAAGCTGATGTGGTTTACGTGCTGGAAGTGAATCCGAGGTCAAGTAGGACAATCCCGTTCGTTGCGAAGGCAACCGGAGTACCACTTGCAAAGCTCGCGGCTAAGGTGATGTTGGGGCATAAACTAAAGGATCTGGAGGTTAATGAAGTAGAACTAGGGCATGTAGCAGTAAAGGAGGTAGTATTGCCTTTTTTGAAGTTTACGGGTGTTGACACTATTTTGGGACCAGAGATGAAGAGCACGGGCGAGGTGATGGGGATAGATGACGAGTTTGATAAAGCGTTTTTCAAGTCGGAACTCGCGGCTTATAATCCTTTGCCATTGGATATGGGTAGTACCGTCTTCATTTCGGTATGTGAAGAGGACAGAGAGGAGATAGAGGATGTTGCTCAGAACTTAAAAAAAGCGGGGCTTGCTATTGTCGGCACAAAAGGCACTGTGGAGTATCTAAGGCAGTGCGGGATTGACGCAAAGAAACTAAAGAAGTTGCAAGACGGGTCTCCAAATGTGATAGAGATGATGCACTCGCAAGAGATAAAGCTGGTGATAAATACGCCTACTGATAAACAGTCCTATAAAGATGGATCCCAGATACGGAGAGCTTGTATTGAGCTCGGTGTTCCGTATATAACAACGATGCAGGCTGCGAAGGCGGCGGCATCTGCTATATTGGGGATGCAAGGTAGCGAAATGGAAGTAAAATCAATAAATGAGTATTTTACAAAATGAAAGCAATACTCGCACTTGAAGATGGAACAGTAGTAGAAGGAGAAGGTTGGGGCGCAGAAGGAACCGCATTAGGCGAACTCGTATTTGCAACCCCGTTTACAGGTTACGAAGAAGCTCTGACCGACCCTTCATATAAGGGCCAGATATTAATGCCCACATATCCGCTCATCGGGAATTATGGCGTGAGCGGTGCTAAATTCCAATCAGACGGGCTAAAAGTAGAAGGCTTTGTGGTAAGAGAGAAATGCGATTTCCCTTCACATTATAAAAATACTCGAAGTATAGAACAGTTCTTGATAGAAGAAGGAGTGCCCGGGATATGCGAACTGGATACGAGGATGCTGACGATAAAGACGAGACAATACGGCACGATGAAAGCATGTTTGAATTTGGTAGAAGATTGCAGTGATGAAGAAAAAGCAACTGCGTTAGAACTCGCAAGGGCTCAACCAGATATATCCGAGCTTGATTTGATCGAGCAGGTTACGTGCAAGAAGCCTTACAGGCTAAAAGGGAATGGAAAAAGGATAGCGGTAATTGATCTGGGTGTGAAGAGGAACATACTGAAGAACTTATCAAAAAGGGATTTGGACCTTTTCGTGTTCCCGGCAAACACAGGTGAATCTGAGATACAGGATGTGGAACCTGATGCTTTGCTGCTTTCAAACGGGCCCGGCGACCCGAAACGTGGAATAAACGCAATGGACGTGGTAAAAAACTCCGCAGGTAAGATACCTATTTACGGTATTTGCCTCGGCTTACAGATAATAGCGCTTGCACTTGGCTGCGACACGTATAAGCTAAAATTCGGGCATCGGGGTGCGAACCAACCCGTGAAAGACCTCAAAAGCGGCCGTGTGTACATAACAGCGCAGAATCATGGTTTTGCTGTTGATAACGATTCGATGGACGGTATAGCGGAACTAACGCAGCTAAATGCGAATGACCACACAGTAGAAGGCTTTGAGAACGCATATCTGGGTATCAAATGCGTGCAGTATCACCCTGAGGCAAGTCCGGGCCCGTGGGATACGGAAAAGATCTTCTTTGACGATTTTTGTTGATTTGAGTACGCCACTTGTCTTGTTATTTTAGAATTTTTAAACGCTTTAAATCATTTACAGTCCATTTTGCTTGATCTTCAATCATAATTTTCTTCATTTCCATCTCAAAAGAGGGTAGCTCCCTGCATTCCACCATATCTTCGAGAACCAAGCGAATTACCTCTTGTAAATTCTTCATTGCTTCTTCTTTGGTCTCACCCCAGGTTGCACCCCCCCTATCTTTGAGTTCTGGAGAGTACGCGACCCATTTATCATCATCCTGTTCAACCGCCACCTTAAAGATATAAGTCCTCATTTTACCTCACCTTTTCCATACAATAATAGTTAATGTGACCGCTTGAATAAAAATATCATGGAGGTATCTTTTTCAAAGAAATATACTTGCGCTTTCTTTTTCAATAATGAGTGAAAATTCCAAAACGATATCAAGACCAAAAAAAATATTTCTTTGGTAAAGCTTTCTTTTTAAAAGAAAGGTTTATGATCGCAATAATAGACTATGGGATGGGGAATCTGTTCAGCATATATAACGGGCTGAAAAGAGTGTATGATCGTCCGATGGTGATTACTGCCGATAATATTACGGATATGGCGAGCGCGGAAGGCGTTATTGTGCCCGGCGTGGGTGCATTTGATGACTGCATACGGAACCTAGAACCGTTTTCTGAAGCGTTAATCGAAGTTGTAGAATCGGGCGTGCCTGTACTCGGGATCTGCATTGGGATGCAGATTCTGTTTGACGCGAGCGAAGAGGGCAATGAAAAAGGGTGGGGGTTGATACCCGGAGAAGTGGTTCGATTACGCGCGAATGTGCGCGTACCTCATATGGGCTGGAACAATTTGCATCTACAACGGCATTCAGAGCTGCTGGATGGGATTACGGATGCCGATTATTTCTATTTCGTGCATTCTTATTATTGCGTGCCGAGAGATGATGACGCTACGGTAGCAACGGTAGATTATGGCGTGCAATTGGCCGCGGTTGTGAATAAGGAGAACGTGTATGGCGTTCAGTTTCATCCTGAGAAGTCGTCGAAGAAAGGGTTGCAGGTTTTGAGTGATTTTGTAGGGGTGTGTAAATAATCAAAATGTTAGCAAAACGGATAATCCCCTGTTTGGACTGTGATTTCGGCGTGCCCGGAGGTAGAGTAGTAAAAGGAATAGAATTCAAGCAGATACGATACGCGGGTATCCCCTGGGATCTTGCAGCGGAATACGATGAGCAAGGCGCAGACGAGCTCGTCTTTCTGGACATCACGGCATCGCACGAAAGAAGAGAGACGATGGCGCATGTAATAGAGAAAACCGCGAGTAACGTGTTCATGCCTCTTACAGTGGGTGGTGGTATTCACAGCATAGAGGATGCGAGACGAGCATTCAACGCAGGCGCGGATAAGGTCTCGGTGAACACAGCAGCACTGAAGAACCCCGAACTGGTGAACGAACTTGCGAGACGATTTGGCAGTCAGGCGTGTATGGTTGCAATAGATGCGAAGAGACGATATGTGCGAAGTGAAGATGCGGCACGAGAGATAATAGAAACGAAAGAAGGCAAATGCTGGTTTGAATGCTCCTTCTACGGCGGTCGGAAGTTTACAGGTGTAGACGCGCTAAAATGGGCGATGGAGGTAGAGGAACGAGGCGCGGGTGAAATAATGCTCACAAGTATGGACCGCGACGGAACAAAAGACGGATTCGATCTGGAATTAACAAGTGCTATTTGCGATCGAGTAAATATACCGGTAATAGCATCTGGTGGTTGCGGGCTGCCCGAGCATATAAAGGACGTATTCAAGTTCACGGACGCTTCAGCAGCACTTGCCGCTTCCATATTCCACTACAAGGAATACACAATTCGTGCGGTGAAACAGTATCTGAAGGATAATGGTATTCACGTGAGGCTGTAAGAGTCATGTATTTGTATGGAACCACGAGATTTCACAAGATTAACACAACACTTTTTCTTTTTTACAAAAAGAAAACCTGTGCTAAAAGAAAAACCTGTTGCATTGGCCAAGCTGTCATTTCCAAAGAAATGTTGTGAAATCTTGTGGTTGCCCTAATTCATTCCGGCATCCTAACTTAGATCCTCACCTTAACTACACCCTCATACACTTCTTCCGCGGGACCCATAAGATAAGCGCCTTCCTCTTTTAGCTCCACCACCAAATCGCCACCTTTTGTATGTACTATAACAGGTTCATTTAAATTCACATACCCAAGCTTATTTAATGTAAGCACAGATGCTGTTGACCCGGTGCCACACGATAACGTCTCCCCTACCCCTCGCTCATACGTCCTCACGTTTATCTCGCTTTTAGCGTTACGCACTACAAAATCAACATTAGTCTTGTTAGGGAACGCTTTATGAGAT
The DNA here is from genome assembly GCA_965195275.1 of uncultured ANME-1 euryarchaeote. Lineage (GTDB taxonomy): Archaea > Halobacteriota > Syntropharchaeia > Alkanophagales > Methanospirareceae > Methanophaga. The sequence goes on from CBDAFQ010000069.1 coordinate 4,843, forward strand.
TCTATTGCTTTTCCCACCTTATTAACCTCCAGCCCATCAAAGGAGTCGACAATGACAACTGCGTGTGGATTGCCAAGACTCAACGCGGTCAGCTTAATCTCACCTATTTCATCATTCACGAAAAGCATTTGCTCTATTATATTAAACTCCGGCACCCCCATAAAAACCCGGATAGAAGTCACTGTACCCCTTTCATCAACTTCCACTTCCGGAACAATCAACCCGGCTAACGTCTCCACTCTCATTCTACTACTTCGTACTATCCCTCTTTCGTACACATATTTGGCAAAGCATCGCATTCCATTTCCGCACATCTCGGCCTCAGAACCGTCGGCATTGAAAACCTGCATTCGCACGTCGTACGAACCCGTAGTAGGTATACAAAGGATTAATACGCCATCTGCACCTACTGAGAATCCGCGTTGGCATATCAATCCTGCGAGTTCGCCCTTCTTCTGCTCTGGTATTCCTGCTTCTCGGTCGTCGATCAGTATGAAATCATTACCACAACCTTGCATCTTCGTGAATTTAAGTTCCGTCATTGCTCGCTATTTCACCTCACACTATATGTTCAGCCCTTTTATCCGGTCACACGCTTCCTTTAATCTCTCACCACTCATACAAAAAGCAAGTCGAAAAAACCCTTCTCCGTGCTTACCAAACCCTACCCCTGGTGTTATAACTACTCCTGCACGTTCCAGCAAGAACATGGAGAACTGAATAGACGAGAATCCAGAAGGAACCTTTGCCCAGAGATAGAACGTAGCTTTTGGCTTTTTCACTTCGACACCTGCGGCTCTCAATCCCGTGACTGCAATATCTCTTCGTTCTCGGTAAATCGCCATATTCCGCTTTACACCATCTTGTGAACCTGTTAACGCTGCTATACCTGCTATCTGAACAGCCTGGAAAGCACCAGAATCAACGTTGGTCTTCACAATCCTCAGACCTTCTAATATTTCAGAATTCCCTACTGCGTATCCTATTCGCCACCCCGTCATGTTGTAAGTCTTGGAAAGCGAGTTAAACTCGATACCCACTTCCTTTGCGCCTTTGACCGCCAAAAAACTCGGTGCTTCATAGCCATCAAACGTAAGCTCGGAGTAAGGGTTATCATAGAGGATGATGATCTCGTTTTCGCGAGCGAAATCCACCACCTCTTTAAAGAATGATTTTTCAACTGTCGCCGCTGTGGGATTATTCGGGTAATTCAAGAACATGATTTTTGCTTTCCTCGCCACTTCTCTATCTATACACTCTAAGTCTGGCTTGAAGTCGTGCTCTTCTGTTAACGGTACAGAATACGGTGTAGAATCTGCCAATACCGTTGCGTTATTATATACCGGGTATGCGGGGTCAGGGACGAGGGCAATATCGCCGGGATCTAAAAATGCGAATACCGAATGCGCTATCCCCTCCTTCGCCCCTATCAACGTTAGAACTTCATCATCTGCATCCAAATTAACGTGCTTTCTGTGCTTATACCATGTCGCTACGGCTTCACGGAACGACAGCATTCCTTCGTAAGGCGGGTACTGGTGATTTGAAGGGTCTTTTGCAGCGTGGCACAGTGCTTCTACTATGTGCGGTGGTGTCGGCAAATCAGGATCACCGATACCTAAGTCTATTACATCCACACCCTTCTTTATCGCTTCCTCCTTCCTCTTATCTATTTCCGCAAATAGATAAGGGGGCAGTGAACTTATTCCCTTTGCATACATTTTTCAAATCCTATTTTTCTTATATTTGATTAGCTCCTTTTATAACCACAAGATCACACTGATTTTCGGGAGAAACCTTCTCTTAGAAAGAAAAGCTTTACCAAAAGAACATTTGTGTTTTTCTTTTAGTACAGGTTTTCTTTTTGTTAAAAAAGAAAAAGTGTTAACATGGCTCTATCGTGGACGGCGGCTTAGAAGAAATCGCATAGGTCACCCAAGTCACACCTTTAACTTCATTTGTTATTCGCTTGCTCATGCTCTCCAGCACTTCATATGGCAGCTTCACGAAATCCGCCGTCATCGCCTCCTTGGACTCAACCACCCTTATCGTAACGATTCTGCCCAAGCTTCTCGCATCGCCGAGTACACCGGTAGCGACGTCATCGCCCACTATTGCAAATGCCTGCCACACTTTGTCATACCATCCGTTATTCCTCAATTCCGCCTCTACAATGTCCGATGCTTCACGACATATCCGAAGTTTATCATTTGTAACTTCACCTATTACACGAGCTGCAAGACCTGGACCAGGAAAAGGATGCTGGTTCAGTATCGGAAGCGGCATACCGAGTTCCTTCGCCACTTCACGCACTTCATCCTTATACAAATCCGCGATTGGCTCTACCAGCTTCAGTCCCAGCGTCTCCGGAAGCCCACCCACGTTATGATGCGATTTTATTCGTGATGACTTTTGCGAGCTCGCCCCGGCACTCTCTATTCTATCCGGATATATGGTGCCCTGAACGAGGAAATCAACGTTACCAAGCTTATTCGCCTCTTCCTCAAAGACATTTATGAACTGTTCGCCTATCACCATCCGCTTCGCTTCGGCATCCTTAACGTCCCGCAAACCATTCAAAAAACGCTCTTTCGCATCTACAAATACCAGTTTCATATTGAAGTTATTCTCGAACGTATTTATAACCGTTTCTTTTTCGCCTTCTCGCAGTAGTCCGTTGTCAACGAAGATGCACGTGAGTCTATCACCTATGGCTTTATTGACGAGCAATGCAGTAGTAGAAGAGTCTATTCCACCACTTAGTCCACATATCACTCTCCCCTCAGCGCCTACCGCACTCTTTATATCTTCTATCTTATCGTTAATAAATGATTCAATCGCCCAATTGCGCTCGCAGCCGCAGATCTTATACAGGAAGTTCCACAGTATTTTTTCGCCCTTATCCGTATGGTGAACCTCCGGGTGGAATTGAACACCATAATTATTGGCGATGCGAAATGCCGCAACGGGCGTATTCATCGTATGGCCTATTATATCCGCACCATCAAATTGCTCTATCACGTCGCCATGAGACATCCACACGTTCATCATTCCACTCTCGCTTCCACGCTCGGTCAACCCATCAAACAGTTCAGAATCTTTAAATAGCAGTTCAGCCCTTCCAAATTCGCTTTTCATGCCTTCGCCTACCACGCCACCGTTTATATACGCAATCAACTGTGCACCATAACAAATTCCGAGAATGGGTATGCTCAAATCAACAATCTCGGAACTGCATTTTGGACTGTTCGGTTCGTGGACGCTAAAAGGACTGCCGGAAAGGATAATCCCTTTAATCTTACCTGTTCCTTCCTCTGCTTCTATTCCTCTTTTAAGCTCTTCAATGGGTATATCATATGGGAGAAGTTCCGTATAAACGCCTAATTTTCTACACCTTCTCACGATGAGGTGGCTATATTGCCCTCCAAAATCGAGCACCACTACTTTGTCTTTTTCCTTCTCTGCTTCCCTCTTTTCTATTATGCTATTTCTGTCTGGCATCGCATGGTCTTTTTTGTTGTATTAGTTAATAATATACGTTAATCTTTATAATTAATCTAGATTTATAAACGAATAGCAGACATAAAAGTATTGATTGAGGAGGCAAAAGTGTAAAAATGTTTGAGCCAGAAAATTTTGTTGAAAAACAGGTAGATGAAGTAAAAGAGACAATAGGGGATGAGAAAGCAGTCATAGCAACTTCGGGAGGAGTGGATTCCAGCGTTTGTGCCGTTCTCACCTATCGTGCGATAGGAGACCGAGCGGTAATAGTTTTCATTGACGATGGCTTGATGCGCGAAGGCGAGGCAGAGCAAGTTACAAACTTTTTTAAGGCGCTGAATATGAATACAAGGCTGGTGGATGCAGCTACGGAGTTTTTTGATGCTTTAAAAGGAATTACTGAGCCAGAAGAGAAGAGGAAAGCATTTCGGAATACGTTCTACTCTGTTCTCGGAAGGGTTGTGCGAGAAGAGAACGCCAAGTATTTAGTGCAGGGAACAATAGCGGCAGATATTCTTGAGACTGTGAAGGGAATCAAGACACAGCACAACATTCTTGAACAGATAGGTATTGACCCGGAAAGTTATGGATTAACGATTGTTGAGCCTCTGAGGGAGATATACAAGCACGAAGTAAGAGAAGTTGCCAGAAGTGTGGATTTGCCGGCAGAGTTTTCGGAGCGCCCACCTTTCCCTGGTCCCGGACTTGCTACGAGAACACTTGGTGAAGTGACGCCCGAACGTGTAGAGATAGAAAGAAGAGCAACGACGATTGTGGAAGAGGAAACTACTGATATTGAGTCGTTTCAGAGTATGGCTGTTTTGATGAATGACAAGGCTACCGGGATTAGAGATGGTAAAAGAGCGTATGGCAACATAATCGTTGTTAGACTGGTCAAAAGCGAGGATGCCATTACGGCAGAAGCGGTTAACGTTCCCTGGGAGGTTTTAAAGAGGATAGATAAGAGGATTACGACTGAGATTCCAGAAGTTGTGCACGTGCTTTATTCGCTAACGGATAAGCCACCGGCAACGATAGAATTTCAATAGGATAGGGGACCACAAGATTACACAGATTCTCACGAGATATATAAATGGGAAAAAACAAAAAGAAAATGATGAGATTGTTATCATGTCAAAGGAGGATGTAAAAAATGGCAAAACGAATAATCCCCTGCCTTGATACAACGTTCGATGAGCAGGGAAAGGCGGTTGTAGTGAAAGGCATAGAATTTGAGCAACTCAAGTATGCCGGTGACCCGGTCGAACTAGCAAAGCGATACGATGCGCAGGGTGCGGATGAACTAGTTTTTCTCGATATTTCCGCGTCCGTCGAGAGAAGAGACACAATGGTCTCAATGGTAAAGAAGATAGCAGAGCAAGTATCCATCCCTTTATGCGTGGGCGGCGGGATAAAGAGCATAGCGGATTTTGAAAAGGTGTTTGAGGCTGGCGCTGACAAGATAGGCGCGAATACCGCAGCGGTAAAGAACCCAGAGCTAATAAAAGAAGCAGCAGATAAGTTTGGCAATCGTATCGTAGTTGCAATTGACTGCAAGCGGAAGCTTGAGGTGGCCGAAGGCAAAACGCAGGTGCAATTAGAAGATGGCACGAGTGCCTGGTATGACGTCGTAATTTACGGTGGGCGCGAGTACACAGGAATTGATGCGATGAAGTGGGCAAAAGAGGTGCAGGCGCTCGGTGCTGCGGAGATATTACTAACTTCTAAAGATAGGGATGGTACGACAGACGGCTATGACATACCCATAACAAAAGCAATTGCCGACGCTGTGGACATTCCTGTAATTGCTTCCGGTGGTGTAGGGAGTTTAGAGCACATTTACGATGGTTTTGTTAGTGGCGCGGCGGGCGCATGCCTAGCAGCGAGTATTTTCCATTACGGGACGTATACGGTTGGCGAGATAAAGGACTATCTGAAGGAAAAGGGGCTGACACTATGAGTTCAAGTCCCTATACCTGTTTTAGAATGTTCTAAACGGGGTGAAAGATAGGATCAATCATGGAAAAGATAAATATTGCCTTGGTTGGCTATGGAAACGTGGGTAGAGGGGTCGAAGGGGCACTAAAACTAAATGCCGATACAGAGTTAGTAGCGGTGTTAACCAGAAGATCGGAACAAGTAATAAAAGAGCTAAAAGATGTAGCTGTATTTCACATCGATGAATACCCAGAAGATATTCAAATAGATGTAGCGATTCTCTGCGGCGGCTCAAAGGAAGACATCCCGGTTCAGGGTCCAAAGTTTGCCGAGAGATTCAATACGGTTGACAGTTTTGATACGCATGCAGATATCCAGAGCTACTACCAGAAGATGGATTCAATCGTAAAAGAGTATGGACATGTCCATGTAATTTCTGCAGGTTGGGATCCCGTGATTTTCTCTCTAATGAGGGTCTTAGGTGACGCATTTCTGCCACAAAACAAACAGTACACCTTTTGGGGTAGAGGAGTTAGCCAGGGGCATTCAGACACGGCAAGAAAAGTTGTGGCGTCCTGGACGCCAGAGCGTGCACTATTCCGATAGAGCAAGCGGTACAACGTGTAAGAACCGGCGAAACTCTGGAGTTTACCAAAAGAGAGATGCACAAACGCCTGGTTTATGCTGTTGCAGAAGAAGGGG
>CBDAFQ010000070.1:0-8926 GCA_965195275.1 uncultured ANME-1 euryarchaeote
CGCTCGGTTATGGCCTGGATTATGCATTTACGAATATAGAACGGATGCGGATAGCAGCATTAAAGGGCGATACTGATTTGGCGTTCCCTATCTCTTGCGGAGTAACAAATGCGTGGGGTGCGCGCGAATCATGGATGAAGGATTCACCACTTGCTGAGGATTCTGATTGGGGACCTGCTGCGTATAGAGGACCGTTGTATGAGATTATTACCGGCTTGACACTGGGTATCGCAGGTGGCGATCTGTTTATGATGATGCATCCGGAGGCGGCGGCGGCGGTTAAGCGCGTAACGCAAATGCTGTTTGGTGCTGACACGGATGGTGCGAAAGAAGTGAATGTGGGTGACTGGGTAACGTGGGAGGCTAACAAATGAAGCTAAGTAGTCCTATGGATGCCTGGAAATATCTTCCGGGAACGAATTGCAAGGAATGTGGCGAGAAGACGTGCCTGGCTTTTGCATCGCTACTGTTAGAACGTAACAAGAAATTGGAGGATTGTACACCTCTTTTTGAACCTAAATACGCATCGAAAGCGAAAGAGCTAGCGGAGTTATTAGCACCTGAGATAAGAGAAGTTGCGATAGGAGTAGGTGCGAGAGCGAGTAAAATAGGCGGCGAAGACATCATGCACCGGCACGAACTCACATTCTATGAACGTACATCGCTTGCTTATGACGTTTGGGACACAATGTCAGAGCAGGAACTGCGGGAACGGGTAAGAAGGATAACATTGTGGCGTAAATTTTACGTTGGTGAATTTTTAACTTTAGATGCAATAGCTGTACGTTCTGTATCATGCGAAGCCGAAACATTTGCCAGGTGCGTGAAGTGCGTGGCAGAAGAGACAGATATGCCGCTAATTTTATGTTCGTTCGATGCAAACGTGCTAGAAGCCGGTTTGAAAGAGGTTTCAGATAGGAATCCCTTGTTATATGCTGCGGACAAGACCAACTGGCAGGCGATTCTAGAACTTGCGAAGCAGTATAACGTTCCCGTTACGCTCTTTTCACCGGATCTCGACACGTTAGACAGCCTTGCCACGACTTTCGCTGCTGCGGGCATAGATGATCTCGTATTGGACCCCGGGACATATCCAACAGGAAACGGGCTTGCAAATACATTCTCGCGGTTCGTACGGATACGGCGTGCGGGGATAGTAGACGGGAATAAGAGTATTGCGTATCCTCTGATGGGTGTACCTATGACTGCGTGGATGGCAAAGGATATTCAAGACGATTTGGCTGCTTCGTATTGGGAAGCGATTATAGCGGACACGTTAATCCTGAGATACGCGGACATTTTGATTTTGCATTCGATAGAGCCGCATTCGCTGATTACCGAGCGCACACTCGTTGCAAATATATATACAGATCCAAGGCGTCCGGTAAGTGTGGACCCCGGCTTGAAGGAGGTAGGAAGTCCCACAGATAGCGCGCCTCTTTTTATCACTACTAATTTCGCATTGACCTACTATACAGTGGAGAGCGACCTGAGTTCTAACAAAATTGATTGCTATTTGATGGTTGTGGACGCAGACGGGCTGGGCGTTGAAGCTGCTGTTGCCGGTGGACAGCTTACTGCAGATATAATTAAAGAGACTGTGGCATCGTATGATGCGGAAAAGAAGGTAACACATAAGACAATGGTGTTACCAGGCCTTGCGGCGAGGATTTCGGGAGAGACGGAAGATGCTACTGGCTGGTCGGTCCTTGTGGGTCCACGGGACAGTGGACGGATTCCAGGCTGGATGACAGAAAATTGGCCACCAAAAACCTTTTCTTAAAAAGATTTATTAAAAACTTTACCAAAAGAATTACAAACATTTCATTCAAATGTTCTTTTTAAAGAGAGTACGACGATCAGTAATTATTGGTGTTTGGGCTTTTTAAAGGTGCAAAAGCAAATTATATTATATTATACATGAAACATGACATGGGCGATCTGGATAACAGGCTTACCGGGTAGTGGCAAGTCAGTATTAGCAGATAAAGTGGGGACGATCATGCAAGTGCAAGTGCTTGAACTTGATGAGATCCGCAAATTTATCACGCCGAAGCCTTCGTATTCTGATGACGAGCGCGAAATAGTGTATGCTTCGCTCGTATATATGGCGAAAATCATGGTGGCAAGTGGCATTCCGGTTATCATAGATGCTACTGCAAATCGGAGGCGATACCGGGATAGAGCACGAGCGGCTATACCCAATTTCGCAGAGGTGTATGTGACGTGCTCTTTGGAGACGTGTATGGGGCGAGAACGGGACAGGAAAGCGAAATATGCGCCCACGGGCATATATAAAATGTCGAAGAAGGACGGTGCAACGGTACCGGGTGTGAACGTACCATATGAAGAGCCGCTGAATCCCGATGTTGTAGTGGATAGTGAGCGGATGGGTGTGAAAGAGTGTGCGGAGAATGTGGTGGAATACATTATAAAGCAGGGGTGGCGTGCGGAAGAGAATCGGTAAAGAATTATTTTGGATTGTTTATTGATGGCAAACAAACTGGCAGCGGTAGAGGAAATCGTTAAAAATAGGAGTGAAAGAAGAGCTGAAAATAGGTGATTTAATGAAAAAAGCGAAAAGGCCAAATGGATGTTTAAGTTACACAAACCAGAAATGCTGTTGGAGTGTTTTTTTTGAAGCCTTTGGAGTAGCTTAGCTGGGTTTGGAGGGGGAATAGAATGAGTGAGGCGTTATTAAAAGAGATCTACAGTGAGGTTGTGTGTGGGTATAAGAAGAAAGCTTGAATTACTCGAAGATGCTATAATACCGAAAGATACGGTCTCGGAAGAGGATTTTTTCGAGATACAGAAATTAAAAGAAGATTCTGTAAAAGGGGAGCATGTAGAGTGGGAAGAACTGAAAAGAGAACATTAATCTGTGGTTATAAAAGGTATAAATGATGAAACTAGCATCTGTTGTAGGAACAAGACCGAACTTTATCAAGAAAATGGATATTTTTGCACAGGAAATGGGAAAGAAGCAGGGGGAAGAGATGGTATTAGACTATACGAATAATGGGATATCAGTTAAAATAGAGATACAGGATGCATCGAAGACGGTAATTGACTTCTTAGAGTCAATATTGAGTCAGAAACCGTTAGCAAAAGCCGTAAGTTATTAAAATAACAACTCTTCTCGAAGAGAACTTTCTTAGCACAGGTTCTTTCTTTAGAAAGAAAGTGTATTGATGTGCGAGGGATGTTTAATGAAGAAGCAGCAAAAGGGAAGGGATTTTATTATAGATCTTTATAATTTGAGGAAAACACACCCTCATTGCGTATAGAAGAAGGCAAAGAATTTGTTGAAATAGGATACTTTGTATCCAAAAAGAAAGATTTTTTGGCAGAAGCCGACTATGTCATAAAGAATGAGGAACTGAAAACGGAGAAGAAGATTGTTAAAAAATTAATATAGTGCAAGCACCAAACAATAGAATAAGTACTGTGGAACGAAAAAAAAATGTCAACAAGAGTAAGTGGAGAAATGGAGCGTATATTGAAGATACCGAAAGACGTTATGGAAGCGCTCCGATTACCTCCTGACGAGGTGGAGGTGGAGTTGCGTAAGGAACTGGCGTTGGCACTGTATCAGCGTGGCGTGCTTTCTTCAGGCAAAGCATGTGCCCTTGCTGGGATGACCCGTTTGGAGTTTGAAGAACTTTTGGGACTGCGACAGATCAGACGTCACTATACAGAGAAGAACCTGGAAGAGGACATTGAGTATGCAAGAAGCCGTCAGTGATTCTTCCACCTTGATTCATCTTGCATGGATTGGACATTTAGAGCTTTTGAAAGAATTTTATGGGAAGATTCTCATTACGCCCGCGGTCTGGAAGGAAGTTGTAGAGGAGGGGAAGCAAAGATTTTTGAACTAATGAGAAGCAAAAATGTTGTGGATACTAGGAATATATTGGATGCAGAACGATGAAAAGAAGATGGATTTAGCGTGAAGGTGATGGGGGATGGGAAATGATATTATCAATTAAATCTAATGCACAAATATGAAAGATATGCAAATCCAAGAAGAATATCAGGAAGCGGTGAAAGAATTTGTGAGAAGGGCGTTGATAAGGTATGAGGATAAAATAGATAGCATCATCTTGTTTGGCTCAGTTGCAAGAGGCGAGGCGAAAGAAGAGTCAGATATTGATATTTTGGTTATATGGAAAGGAGATGAAGCAGAAGGATGGAGAGCTATGACTGGATTGGCATTTGATGTATTATTAGATGAGGAAGAATATATTTCGACAAAGGTTCTCGGATTAGAGGATTTAAAAGCAGAAAATCCGTTTATAAAAAACGTGATGAAGGAAGGCGTAAAGATTGTATAAAAAGTATATCGAAAATGCAGAAGAGAAGTTAGAGGCGGCGGTATATCTCCTTGAAGGTGGGTTCTACAATGATGCAGCTAGTAGAGCTTATTATTCGATGTTTTATTCTGCAAGGGCGTTGTTATCTTTAAAAGAGATATATCCAAAGGCACATAAAGGGGTTATCTTAAAATTTGGTCTTGAATTCGTGAAGAAAGGGTTTGTAGAGGAGGTTTATGGTCGTGCTTTGAGCCATGCAAAGGATAGAAGAGAAGTTGCAGATTATGACATCGAAAAGAATATTAGTGAAGAAGAAGCCGAATCCATTGTTGAAGATGCAGAGAGGTTTTTAGTACGGATCAAAGAGGCGATAAACGGGGTTCAAAAGAAGCTTGATTAGAAATAAGAATGTTGTTGACACGAGGAATATCTTAAATGCCATGCAATGAAAAACAAAACCGTTTGCATCATCGGCTTGGGCTACGTTGGCATGCCTTTAGCAAATGCTTTTGTGATTGAAAATAAATAAATAAATAAATAAATCAGCGTAAATCCGTGCTAATCTGTGTCTTAAAAAATAGGAGATAAAAATGGCGGAAGCAAAAACAATTTCGATAATGAAAGGTGAATTAACCATAAGCCCTAATCCTTTTAATACATCGGTCAAATTGAAGGAGGAACTCGAAGAGGTGATTGAAACGATTGAGATAATGAATGAAACACAACAGATCACACATTACCGATCACGCATCACCAATCACCGATCACACATTACCGATCACGAAATATGTCACACATGAAACACAAAACCGTTTCCGTTGTTGGTTTAGGGTATGTGGGACTGCCATTAGCAAATGCCTTCTCCAAGCATTTGAAGACAATTGGCTTTGACGTAGATAACGAAAAGATAAGACTGCTAAATAACAACAAAGACAACTTAGAATTCACTACAGACCCATCGAAAATAAAAGAAGCGGACTTTGTTATTATTGCTGTGCCTACACCCGTAACGAAATCCAAGGAGCCAGATTTATCTTACGTGAAATCCGCAGTAGAAACTGTCGGCAAGAATCTAAAGCGAGGTGCCACAGTGGTATTGGAATCTACCGTTTATCCAGGCGTTACAGAAGAAATAGTTAAGCATGTTTTAGAACGAGAATCAAAGATGAATTGCGGTATTGTATTGATGAATCTATTTATATAAGAAATGCAATTGGAAAAGAAGTGGGGCAGCTAACGAAGTGATTGATATTCAGAGCATACGAGAGAAGAATATAATATGATGTCGAGATGCTATTTTTGTAAAGGAAAGGTTGTAGAGAAAAAAGTAAAAGTGGATTTCCGCTGGGGAGATGAATTAGTGGTTATCGAAGATGTCCCGGCAGAAGTTTGCCAGCAATGCGGGGAAAAATATTTTAGCCCGGAAGTGTATAAGGAAATGGAGAATTTGGCTAAAACAAAGGAAAATCCAGTAAAACACATTGCAATCGATGTGATTCGGTTTGTAAAACCTGCTATGGACAAAGTGAAGAGTTTATGATTGAACAAAGGGAAAGAACATATCGATGAAACACAAAACCGTCTGCATCAAACTTTTTTGCAAGCAAAAACCTTTACTAAAAATGCTTACGCCATTTTTTGCTTCGCAAAAAGGAATATTTCTTTGGTAAAGCTTTTAAAACTTTTTAAAAGAAAGGTTTATTGATGTAAGGGGAATCTTTAGCGAAGAAGAAAGGTTTTTATTATAGGCGAGTATGATAAAATATGGGAGAGGAAAAAAGGATGTCTATAATTAGCTTGGAGATTAAGGTTTTTAAGGAGGGGGATGCTTACGTAGCGCTTTGCCCTGAGCTTAACGTTTCAAGTTTTGGGGATGACATTGAGAATGCAAAGATGTCGTTAAGAGAGGCACTAGAAGCTTTTTTAGAGGAGTGTGAAGCAATGGGCACATTACAAGAGGTTTTAGAGGATGCGGGGTTTGTAAAAGAGAAAGAGAGCTGGATACTTGAAGAGCCAGTTATAAAAGAGAAGATAGCCTTACCTTGTTGAGTCATAATGAGGCGAAAAATTACGCCCATACCTTTCACCCGCCTTATAAAGATTTTTGAGGTAGATAGCTTTTCCATCGTAAGAAGGAAAGGCGACCACATAATAATGACAAAGCGGGGGATTAAACGTCCACTGGTGATAAAAAGCAGTCCAAAACGTGTGCCTGTAACACATATCCGCACGAATATGAGAACGGCAGGGATGAGCAGGGAACGCTATTTCCAACTTTTAGAAAAGGTAAAATGATGGAATTTGGTGTTGATGTTTATGGGTATGATTCATTGCTCAGCAGAGAGGAAATAGAAGGGTTTGGTGTGAAGGCTTTGGATAATTTGGATGTGAAAATTAAAATGGACGGTGTTATTGTGGCTGTGGCGCATGATGAGTTTAAGAAAATGGGATTCGACGATATAGGGAAGTTTATGAACGCGAAGCCGGTTTTGATCGATGTAAGGGGCATCTATAAAGCAAAAGACTCTATGGAAAAAGGCTTTTATTATAAGGAGTTGTAACTTGTAAAGTTATATATATAACACAGCACTATCTATGCAAAAAATAGAGATAAAGATCATGGCAAAAGCAGCATTAATCACCGGCATAAGCGGACAAGACGGCGCCTACTTAGCACGATTTCTTTTAGACAAAGGTTATGAAGTATACGGCACATACCGCAGATTATCAACGCCGAACTTCTGGCGATTGCAGTTTAGACATCTTCGAGAAGGTGAACCTAATCCCCGCGGACTTAGTTGATGCAGGTTCAATGGTAGAAGCAGTTAAAATCTCCGATCCTGATGAAATTTACCATTTAGCGGCATAGAGTTTTGTAGGCGCAAGTTTTGAACAGCCTATTGGCACAGGAGAAGTAACGGGTTTGGGCGTAACGAGAATTTTAGAAGCTAGGATAGGGAGAAGGAAAAACGGGAAACGGAATTTGATGAGTTTTTTTTTGTCAGAAACTGGTTACGAAGTGCTGGATAAAAGGATAGCCTTTACTACCTTTCAAGCGGATTTATAACGTTCAGCCAGGGAATATTTTTAAAATCACCATCTTCCGTATAAATGCTGAATATCTTATTTTCGCGCATTGTTGCGGCAATCAACGCATCCCAATAATGCACCTGATACACCATATTTAGTTCAATTGCAGAAAGGATCGTACGTGGATCGTAATCCATAAGTATCCAGTTTTGAAACTCGATAATATCTTCTATAATTTCCTTTGCCATCTCCATAGGCACGGGATTTTCGATCTTCTTTGTGATGACGACATAAAACTCTGATAAATTTTGTATTGAGATGCTATACTTCTCTCTCAATCTCCAACATTCATCGATTAAACGCTTACATATTTCATGTTTCTTCCCTTCACTTTCATCATACGCATAGACCAGTATGTTTGTATCAATAAAACAAATCTCATCGCTCGTGCAACTCATCTCTCGTCTCATACAACTTCCTTCCAAAGCTAAATCCCTTCTCCAATAGTTTTAGCTCTCTTTCCGCGATTTCCTTTTGCCTCTTCTCATCTATCCATCTTTGCATCGCTTCCGTAATTGCCTTCCCCAAATATCCCTTTTCGCTTCCATGAGCAATACTAGCGACCCTTCTGAATTCTTTTTCTACTCCATCCTTAACATTTACAGTGATTGTTCCCATGCTTTATATTTATATTCGATATGTATTTAAATGTTTAGTGCTTGTAATTGTGCCGCTGAATACTACACTGCTATTGTATTCTTTACGCTCTATCCCAATTTACTATATCTTAAGTCAGGAATTCCCGAAAACTTGAATGTAAAAGTAGATGGTGTGATTGTGGCACTGGGGCATGATGAATTCAAGAAGATGAAGCTGGAAGATTTAATAGGAAAGATGAATAGTAAACCTGTGTTAATTGATGTTCGGGGACTGTTTGATGAAGAAGAAGCTAAAAAAGGATTTTATTATAGGGGGTTGTGATGCTTAAAAATAAAGCGTTTGCGGAAAGAACAACTTTTCACGAAGAGAACTTTCTTAGCACAGGTTCTTTCTTTAGAAAGAAAGTGTGATCTGTGCCTCGTAGCCTAATCAGCCAGAGGGTTAAAATCCCTCCTGTGCTGTTTACCCGTATCGGTGTAGAAGCCAACAGTGGCAGGGTGTCCCTTGTGGGGGGGAATCTGAAGAGCCTGAGGCGGTCTTTAGCCCGAAGTACAAGCGAACCAGAGGTGGGATGTGCTAAACGACGCCCCTCCCTCCACTTGTGGGAGTTCGATGCCTCTATGGGGGGTAAAAACGGGAATCCCCATAGAGGGTTAGCATGTCTGATTAGGGTCGGGATGAAGACGAATGGATGGTTAGGTGACCGAGGGAGATCTCGTATCGTCCTCAACTGAGGTAAGGAAGGTATAACCTGGATGGGAAAGCCGGAATGATGCGATGCGAGAAGTCGGACGGATTCATAGTAGCAATGATGTTGGTGCCAATGAACGCTGGTAACAGTCGGAAGGATAAAACGCCGATTATGCGAAGGGGTCCTGCTTTGGCGAAACGGAAAACAGGTGAGATAGATGCGCAAATCAAGT
>CBDAFQ010000071.1:0-6943 GCA_965195275.1 uncultured ANME-1 euryarchaeote
AAGACAATGGTAAATGCGACGGAAATAGCAAGCCAAGCGATAAAAATATGCGCTATTTCCGTTTTACTCGTTTTTAGCTGCATTTTCACGGGTATCCACTCATTTTTTTTTATTGTATATAAAATATAACTTCTACCTATAAATTTAATTTAGGACGCAGATTTACACGGATTTAATTTCTTCTGCGTTAATCAGTGTTAATCCGTGTCAATAAAAAATTAATTTTAGTTGGATATTAGGATTTCTTGTGGTATATACTCTATAACCCCGCGTTCGCTCCGCATCAATTATTATATCTATACAAATACAAAGGTTTGGGTATATCATGTCTCATAGGACCGGTAAGCTAGCGATTGTAGGGGTTATGGCAGATCCTATTTATCTCAAAGATAAAACTGCCGAGTGGTTAGATGTGTTAGAATACGATTTAATAATAATCTTCCACTTCGAGTTCCCACTCGTCAATATCCATGGCAAGGACTCTAAAGTAGTAGCTGCCATTCCCTGCGTGAATGTACCTCGTATCCCTGTGGGAATCTTCTTCATTCCAACTCCACTCGTCAACTAACTCACTTGTTTGACCCTCACGATACACATGCACATAAAAAAATGAGAAGGTTGAGCTGATTTTTACTAACCATTTTACTCGCCACTCATTACCCTTTATAGCGAAAGATGGTGTTGTCCGACCTTCGGTACCAGTAAACGTATTCACCGAATGCCATGTCTTCTGTCCAGACATTGGAGTAGGTGATGGATATAGATATATCTGCTCTCCGAAGTAATTTCGCGCATGCAAGATCAACGGATAATTGTCATTATCGGAAGTTAGGTGGTAGGGAGTATCCCCAATTCCATCTCCATCTGCATCTGATCCTTTGTAATCGTCCCAGTAGTTACCGAGATAGCTTGAGTATGTGCTACCATTGTATGTGTATGTTATTTCTGATGGCGAATTCCATGCGTTGGCAGAGCTAAACGATTTGACATTAACATTGTTGGCTATGAAGTTATTAAGAGAGATGCGGTTGTTGTCCGAAGACTCAAGGTAGATACCTACATCGTTTTTCGATGCCGTGTTGTTCGCTATCATGTTCTCGTCTGATGTCCAGAGTCCAATACCACAGTAACGGTTATAGTTTGCAATGTTATTACAAATCTCGTTATCATTTGATTGGCTTAATGCTATACCATGATAATCCTCATTATTTGAGGCATCATTACCGGTTATCCTGTTGTTGTTTGAAGACTTGAGGTAGATGCCCTTGTCTCCATTATTCTTAGCCGTGTTGTTCGCTATTATGTTCTCGTCTGATGTCCAGACTACAATACCCTGTAAATGATTATAGTTCGCAATGTTATTATGGATACAGTTATCATTTGAATCTGCTAAAGCTATTCCACTACCGTTTGCATTGTTTGAAGCGACATTATCTGTTATCCTGTTGCTGTAAGAAAGCCCGATCGAAATGCCACCGTTTCCGTTGTTCTTCACTGTATTGTTTGCTATTATGTTCTCATCCGAAGCCAAAAATGCAATACCATCATAATGGTTATCGTTTGCACTATTATTACGAATCTCGTTATTGTTTGATGAATCTAAGGCTATCCCATTGTAGTTATCATTATTTGAGATCTCATTATTTATTATCCTATTTTTGTTTGACTTATTAAGGATGATGCCATTGTTGCCATTATTCTTAACTGTGTTATTTGCTATCATGTTGTTGCAAGATCGCCAGAGTTCTATTCCGTGCAAACCTTTTTGACATGTTAGCCCAGAAATTGTGGTGTTGTCTACCGTAATAAGTATACAGGGAAAAGAACTATTGGCTGCGTGTATTATAGAATTCCCATACGGGGCACTGATTGTAAGTGGTTTATTTATTACTACGTTCTCAGTATATGTTCCCGGAGAAACTTCTATTACGTCTCCAGACATTGCAGCTTCCACCGCTTTCTGGATAGTGTGATAGTCCGCGGGGACCTTGATCTTTTTGGGGATAGATGCTTTTAATTGAATAAGAGTGAAATTATTTGCAGAATTATCATCTGGCCATAATATTGGATGCTGCGTGTCTTCTCGGTATTCAACTATTTTTGGGAAAGAGTAATCACATAATTCTCGAACGGAGATACTTCCATCCTCATCCTGGTCCGCAGCACCCCAAAGACCTTGTACAATATAATAGGTAAATGCACCATTTTTTAAATTACACATGTGCACAGCTTTTTCATTCATCCGACAGCCGGTTAAGACCAAACAATGCGCTTTTTCGGGATCTTTAGCGAATCCATCGAGTGCATACAGCTCTTTTACTTCGCTTATTTGAAATGGTGTGAGAACTCCGCCACTATGGCATGCCTCTAAAATTGCCACGACTTTCTGTGCTTTTACTTCCCCCATCCATGCTTCAAGCTCATCATCAATTATGTTATCGTCAAAAGCTGTTAGTGACTCGTCCAAGCCATCTGCCTCGTCATCGCTATAATCAATTATGGAATTACCATGGCCTGAGAAATAGAAGAGGCATGTATCCTCTGCACTCGCTTTATTTGCCATCCACTGTATTGCATCACGGATGTTTGCCTTTGTTGCAGTTTCGTTAATTAAAAATCGGATATTGCTCGCATTCCAATTATCTGACGCCACAGTGAGCACATTGTACATACTCTCTGCATCCCGATACGCCGGTACATCATCCCCACATCCTACTATAACAGCCCAATATTCCTCTGCGGATAACGAGGCATTTACATTTGGTGCGTTATTTACTGTAGCAACAGCGACACCACTTGCGATTATCATCAAGCCAATTAAAATCGCCAATAGTCTATAAACAGTTTTGTTTTTCATTTCTTGATAGCCCGGGACGGATTCGAACCGCCGTCACGAGGTCCAGGGCCTCGGATGATTGACCGCTACACTACCGGGCTATTTCCTACATATTGCTTATACCCTATATATGAATCTCTTGACTAAAATAGATTTATCGTGTGTTTTTAGTCTCCCTTTTCAAACTCTTTGTAAATGCCTCTATGTCTGTAAGCATAGCTTTTCGATCTTCTAATTCCGGGCCTGCCCGCTCCTCTATCAGCTTTATGAATGCACTGCCCACTATCGCACCGTCTGCAACTTCACAAACCGCTCTTACGTGTTCCGGCTTGGAGATACCGAACCCAACCGCCAGAGGTATTTGTGGCAGGTCACGTGCTAATTCCAGCTCCTTTATCCTGCCGATAAGTGGTCGTACTGCATCCGAAAGCCGCGCCCGCTCACCGGTTACGCCTAGTAACGAGACCACATAAACAAAGCCCGATGCGAGCTCAAGAATCTTCGCCATTCTCTTATCCGTGGTCGTAGGTGCAATAATGAAGACCAAATCCGTTTCATGTCTCGCACATGCTTTTAGCAGCGGTTTCGACTCGTCCACCGGTAAATCGGGTATTATTAAACCCGTTATCCCTGCGGATTCACAATCGTGCACGAATTGTTCCAGCCCTCTTTGCAAGACCAGATTGTAATAAGTGAGGCAGACCTTTTCCACGCCTTTTATCCCCGCTGCAACATCAAAATATGTATCAGTATTCATCCCGGCACGCAAACTGCTTTCACTCGCTTGCTGGATTGTGACTCCGTCTGCTATGGGATCTGAGAAAGGCAAGCCGAGCTCTAAAATGTCCACTCCGCCCTTGATCATCGCAAGAGCGATTTCAGATGTGTCTTCAGCACTGGGATGGCCAGCAGTTATAAAGCCTATAAATGCTTTCTCGTTCCGCTCCTTCAGCTCTTTGAATTTTTCTTCTAATGTCATATGTATCCCTCTTCCCTCCTGTCTCCAAGCACCTGTGCCACAGTGTATATATCCTTATCCCCTCTTCCTGAAAGGTTAACCACAATTAAATGATCTCTTTGCGCGCCCGATTTTTTTTTCGCTTCTTCTATCGCATAATGGATCGCATGAGCGGATTCGAGTGCGGGAATTATACCCTCCTTCGTGGACAGTATCTTGAAAGCGTTTAATGTCTCTTCATCTGTTGTTGAACCCATCATTACACGTCCCGACTCAGCCAAATACGCCAGCTCAGGTCCTACACCGGGATAGTCAAGCCCGGGAGCAAAGCTGTATGATTGCTTTATCTGGCCATCTTCATCCTGTAATAATTTCGAATACATGCCATGCAAGACGCCTTCGGTGCCCGCACAAATAGAAGCGCCATGCTCGCCTGTTTCTAACCCCTTCCCCGCTGCTTCTACGCCTATTAGCTCTACCGAATCATCATCCAGGAACTCGTAAAAAATGCCCATTGCATTGCTTCCACCGCCGACACATGCTATTATCGTATCTGGCAACCGGCCCTCGGCATCTAATATCTGCACTTTTGTCTCTTTGCCTATGACTCGCTGAAACTCGCGTACCATTAAAGGATAGGGGTGCATCCCCACCACGCTACCTATCAGGTAATAGGTGTTCTCGACGTTAGTTACCCAATCGCGTATAGATTCGTTTATGGCATCCTTAAGCGTTTTAGAGCCGGAATCAACCGGGTTCACTTTCGCGCCTAAGAGCTTCATCCGGAACACATTCAATTTCTGCCGCTCTATATCTTCGGTGCCCATGTATATCTCGCATTTGAGCCCTAAAACAGCCGCAGCCATCGCAGTTGCTACTCCGTGCTGACCTGCACCTGTCTCCGCAATTATCCGTCTCTTACCCATGTGTTTCGCTAGTAAACACTGTCCTAAAGTGTTGTTTAGCTTATGTGCACCACCGTGCACCAGGTCCTCCCTCTTTAGATAGATCTTCGCACCACACATTTCTGATAGGTTCTTTGCGAAATAAAGCGCTGTTGGACGACCTGCATAAGTTCTCAGTAGCGAGTCCAACTCAGTTCTAAAACCTTTATCGTTAGAGACGGTAATATATGCCAATTCGAGTTCCTCTACCGTTGTCATCAACACCTCAGGTGCGAACTTACCACCAAATATCCCAAATTTCCCATGCTCATCTGGTTTGCTTAACATTTTTTATTTCTTCTTTTTGGATTCCCTCTTTACCAGTCATTGCCATTTTCTTGGATCTTTACACCTTTTATTTAATTATGATTATTAATTTAGTTTTTTCATTCATATCTCTCATTTTCCCTTCTGTGCGAATCCTGTGTAATATGTGGTTCTATAATTTAAGTGGAATGGAATTATGAGCGTTGCCTATGCCTTTTCATCAGATTTAGCCGCTTCTATGAACCGATTCACCTTCACCGCGTCCTTTATTCGCACTTCGCGCTCCACACCACTGGACACGTCTACCGCATAAGGCTTCACAAACGCAATAGCATTTGCAACGTTATCGGGATTCAAACCACCGGCAAGTATTACTGGCTTCTTTACTCTTTCGACAATCTCTTTGCTTATGCTCCAATCGTGCTCTTTCCCGGTTCCTCCTATCGCACCTCCTGTCACAGTATCCAGCAACAGTGCATCCACAACGTTTTCATACGCTAAAGCGTTCTCCAAGCATTTTTTTTTAGTACCGCCCACACTCACTTTTTTTATTAATTTCACTTGGGCATTCAAGAACTCACGTAAATCCGCTATAAGCTCTACAGGCTCATCTCCGTGCAGTTGTATGCAATCCGCGCCAGTATCCACTATCCTATTTATTTTATCTTGCACTGATTCGATTGGATCCTTATCCAATGTGAGAACCACAACCTTTGATACAAATATCGGTACGGCATCGAATATTCGTGTCGCAGCACCTAAATCTATATATCGCTTTGTATTAGCGACATATATCACGCCGATAGCGTCAGCACCTGCTTCTGCCGCTAATATCGCATCTTCGATATTCGTGTTGCCGCAGATTTTTACTTTTGTTGTTGTGTTACTGGTCATTTGCTTTTGGGCGATCTTCCTTCGTATATCTAATTGTAGATATTTTTATATACTCTTTTAATATTGTCTGGTAGGTCCTATCTTTTATGAATTCACGAGTTCAAATGTAAACGTTATATAATTGCTGCTGGTTAAAATCAAAAAGTCTCACTTGTTATAGTACACAGTTTTTCTACTACAGGGATAGTCGAATGATTCTCGGGAATTTATATACTCGGTCCGAAGGATTTACCAAATCTTTCTTTAGTAACGCTTTTAAAGCTTTTTGAAAGGAAGGTTTTTTATGTGCTTCGACCCTTATTCTTCTTACGGGAAAGGCTAAAAGAAATGCGAATAGAAAGAGCACGAGGGACAAGGGATTTCATGCCCGCCGAAATGCGAAAGAGAAGGTTGATGGAAACGAAAATGCGAGATATAGCGGATAAATGGGGCTATGAAGAGATAAGGACGCCTTCCTTTGAGCGTGCAGAGCTATTCACACTAAAATCCGGCGAGGAGATCCTAAACGAGCTGTATGAATTCAAGGACAAAGGCGGGCGGCATTTAGCTCTGAGACCAGAATTAACCGCACCTGTGACAAGGATGTACGTTAACGAACTAAAGATGGCACCGAAGCCAACAAAGGTCTATTACTTCGGCAATTGTTTCAGATATGAAGAGCCGCAAAAGGCACGCTATCGCGAGTTCTGGCAGTTTGGCACGGAGATCATAGGCTCTGACAGGCCGGAATCGCAGGCGGAAATAATCGCACTCGCTTATTTTATCGCGAACTCATTATGCGTAAAAGCAGAGCTTCATGTGGGTCATGTAGGTCTTATAAGAGAAGTATTACGAACTGCAAATGTGGTAGAGAACAGTATAAACCAAGTGATGCGATTGATAGACAAAGGAGAACGGGAATCAGTAATCGCGTTCTTGAGCGAGATAGGAACGAGAACTGAATTAATTGACGATTTGATCTATCTGGTAGATCTAAGCGGTAAAGAAGCCTTACAGGAAGCACGAGACCGTAATATAATTGCTTCTGATAGCGCCGCATTGACT
>CBDAFQ010000072.1:0-2033 GCA_965195275.1 uncultured ANME-1 euryarchaeote
GTGTATGGGCTTCTTTGGTTGGGGCGAAGCGGCAGATGCAGTCGAAGAAGGACAAACGGAGCTGGGCGGGAAAATACCCGTTAACATGTCTGGCGGATTAATAGGCAAAGGGCATCCGATAGGCGCAACCGGGGCGTCTCAAATTTACTGGATCATTAAGCAGATGCGGGGCGAAGCAGCAAAAGGGAATCAAATTGACCCTGTTCCTGAGTATGGCATGACCGATACACTTGGTGGTGACTTCGGAACATTATGTCATATTATACTTGGAAGGTCGAAGCGAAAGAAATAATAAAATAAAGGGGATAAAAAAAATGGCTGGAATTGCGCAAGAAGAGATAGAAAAGGAGTTATCTAAGGTATATACCGTTTTAACCTATGTGGATTATGAAGCGGGCCTGAAAGAAGGGCGATTATTGGGGTTGAAATGCGCATCGTGTGGTAAAATAACTTGCCATCCTATGCACGTTTGCCAATGGTGTAGCAGTCGGAGCCTTGAAAGAACAAAATTGTGTGGCGAAGGCGAGTTGACGACGTTTACGGTAATCCGTGTGCCACCCGAAGGATTTGAAGCTGATGTCCCTTATATCCCCTGCATAGTGGAGACAAAAGAGGGACCTTGTGTTATGGGGCGGCTCGATTATGATGCTGAACGTGCCACACCAGAACTAATCGGCAAGCAGGTGAAACTGAGTGGTGCATATACCTATAAAGGCGATAAGTACTCTGGCGGGGCGCACACATGCCCGGTTTTTAAGGTTGTAGGCTAAATTTTTATAGTAATAGGAAAGGATAATGTAAGTGCCATGAACAAAAAGAAAGTTTGTGTTGTAGGAATTGGTATAATGGGGAGTGGAATAGTGCAGACATGTGCACAAGCGGGTTACGATGTGTCTGTCGTATACAAGACAGAGGAATCTTTTGAAGAGGGGTTTGGTACGATAAAAAAGGACCTTTCGAGACTTGTAAAGAAGGAGCGTATAGAGCAAGCGGAGGTAGATAGACTTCTGGATGCGATACGTGCAAATGCGACTATGGATTTAAAAGAGGGTGCAAAGGATGCGGATGTTGTAATAGAAGCGGTATCTGAAGATTTAGAACTGAAGAAGGAGCTATTCAGAATATTTGGTCTGGTATGTCCGGAGCATACCCTCCTTGGGAGTAATACATCCACATTTCCTATTACTGCTTTAGCGGCGGCAACAAAGAGACCCGATAGGGTGATTGGGATCCATTTCATGAATCCCGTGCCTCAGATGCGTGGTGTGGAGATAATAAAATCATTGCGGACTTCAGAAGATACGTTAAATAGCACGCTGGAGTTCGTCCATTCGCTGGGTAAAGAGGCAGTGGTTGTGAATGATTCTCCGGGTTTCGTCACAAGCCGAATGATGTGTCTCATTCTGAACGAGGCGGTAAGGATGCGTGAAAGCGGGCTCGCGTCCGTAGAGGATATAGATAAGATACAAAAACTCTCTTTCAACTGGCCTCTTGGCCCTTTTCAACTTTTGGACTTGATCGGGATAGACATTGTGGTTGCAGTGCTCAACACAATATATAACGAGACGGGCTTTGAGCGATTCAAACCCGCTGTTCTTATGGTGCAGATGGTAAGAGCAGGATGGACAGGACAAAAAGCAGGGAAAGGTTTCTATGATTATAAGTGAGGTATTATTTGTTCATGAACGAGATTAAAGCTCGAGTTTCTCAAATGCTACTTCCGCCGCTTTCTTTCCGGACATCAACATAGAGCCAAAGGTAGGCCCCATCCTCGGAAGCCCGTATGCAGCGGAAACCGCCATGCCTGTGACTATCAGTCCGGGATAAAATTCGGATGTGTGCTCTACTACGAGCTCTTCAGATCTGTCAACCCACATTGCACCCTGCCCCTTTATCTTAAGCAGCCCTCTTTCCTCTAATTTCTTCACCACTGACGCATCATGACCTGTTGCATCAATAACAAGCTCAGATTCCAATGAAATCGGGTCAACACAAGCTACTTCTCGTGGCAGAGCCGCAACAGCAGCCCAATT
>CBDAFQ010000073.1:0-7572 GCA_965195275.1 uncultured ANME-1 euryarchaeote
CATTTTTCCTTTTCATTATTTCCTATCTCCCCCTTCTTTTAGAAGGCGCTTCTTCCACCCTTCCTATCTGCTTATACAATAGTAGAATACCCTATATATAATTAACTGTTTTTCGTGCTGATGCTATAGTTCCTATAGGTGGCATTGCCTACTGATACATTGCTATCCCTAACATCACAGACTTCTACCTTAACGTCATAGTCGCCTGTATCGCTGGGGGTCCAGGTCCAGCTATTGTTTCTAGCCCAAGCCCTTCCCACATTCCAGCCGCCGCCATATACCCAGAACTTGTACCTGAGCTGATCTTGATCGGGATAACTCGCACATGCAGTCCATGTTATTGCGGTACCGCCGACTTGTGGCTCGGATTTGTCTGGCATCAGACAGGTGCAGCAAGGTAGTTGAATTAATGAGATCCCGTAATCTCTGTATACAAACGAAGATGTAGAATCATGGTGACGAGCTCTAACATCTGCATAGATAGTGCTAGTACCTACGTCTCTTGAGTCGGCGATCCAAACCCACACATTAGATATACTCCAGTCTTTGACCGTTTTGGTAGCATAATTAGTTCGTGGACCGTTTAGCTTGAACATATACTCAATTTCGCCCGCTTCCGGATCACATGCATATGCGGTCCATATAATTTCGCTTTGCCCAGCCGGGATTTTCTGTGGCGACGGCAAATTCGGCTGTAAACCTATGCACGTCACTAGCTGCTTTGATTTTCCTGTTGCTATTACCCGTGCGCCTCTCTCAGAAAGAGTTTCTCCAAACCATGTATCTGCCCGCACACTAAAGTCATATCCGCCCGCCTTAGACGGTGTCACATTAAGTGTAATATGCTCCGTCTCTCCCTCTTTTAGGGATATCTGCCCTCTATCTAGCCATTCAAACCAATTGGGATCACACGTGCCTGGTAATACCTTGATCTTGAACCAATTCCCCTCAAAGCTGAAAAGAGTAATATTGTATGTGCACGTTGATCCAACTTCCACCTTTGCCACATAGGGTTGTATGCTTAAATCTATTCCACTACCACCAAAAGTCACCTGGATAACTATCGCAACTATAAAGATGCAAGCAAGACTTAGTCCTAGTACTACTCCCTTTCTTTTCATTATCTCCTTCGCTCCCCTTTTTGAAGGCGCTTTCCACCTTCGCTATCTATGGCAGTTAGTTAACGGTAGCCCAAAAATGACGGAGGTCTGATATGACCTCCTTTTTTGCGCCTTTTTTCATTTCACCGCCCTTTACCTCGGGCATTGCATAGCTTACTGCGGTCATGTCATCGGATTTGCGCTGCCGTTATGGTACTAAATATCTCTCCACCGTAACATTCCTCTCCATTTTAAATTCACCAGTGTGCTCCTCACGGACACGCATAATGGTGTGCTGGCGGTCCACTATGTCTTTGACAGTAACGGCAAAGCGTGACGTTCCGTATATGTACCTATCTATCGCGGTAGAAGAGACAGTGTCATTTCCCGTATGTCTGAAATCGCCGGTTATATCATATGTGTCCATGTATCTTTCCGACACCATAGCTCCTACCATGTAGCTATTTACACAGGTCTCGCCACTTAACGATCTGTTGAGTGGTCTAACAAGCCCGCCACTAAATGTAACATCTGCATATGACTTGTCCACCACTGATGTAATATTGAGCAGTGGATTCTTTGGATGTGTATCTACCACAAACCTTTGGTAATCATCGATATACGCGCTTCCTCGTGAAGACGTACTGGCCCCAAGCCCTGCAGGCCCACTTGCATTCCTAGCATGCGTTGCTATTCTTGCGCGGCAGTCTTCGTAGCCTATACCCGTAATATATCTCTCATAATAAACCTTCGCAGGATCCACCAGGGACCATGTCCTATTCTGATCTCCCCAGCCACCCGGGCAGCCCATCCAGTCTACTTTTTCGTGTGCACTTGCACTTGTAAGTAGCAACGAGAGCACAGCCAGGCAAGCTATTATGCCAAATGCAATCGCTATCTTTTTCATCTTTTTCCATTTCACCTCCTGAATATACCAGTAGAACATGTTGTTATATATAGTTATCTGTCAGATTAAACACTGCTTAAATATATGTGTTTGTGTTAGGTGCCACGATCTTCCTCTGGTGCTGCTCCTTTTTTATTGTATATAAAGTATAACTTCTACCTATTTAGGACGCAGATTTACGCAGATTTACGCAGAAAACTATTTCCTCAAATTCATTTTCTTTTACCAAACTTCTTGCTGCTTTTATCTCCACGATTACCTTGTTTTCAACCAGTATATCAGCATAGTACTCACCTATAACTTCACCTTCATAAAGCACCTTTATTGCATATTGAGAAACCGCAGGAAAACCCCCCTTTTAAGTTCTATCATCATTACATCCTCATAAACCTTTTCCAGAAAACTATAATAAACCCAGTTTATTATAAACTCG
Organism: uncultured ANME-1 euryarchaeote; assembly: GCA_965195275.1. GTDB lineage: Archaea > Halobacteriota > Syntropharchaeia > Alkanophagales > Methanospirareceae > Methanophaga. The sequence goes on from CBDAFQ010000073.1 coordinate 2,441, forward strand.
ATAGAAGATCCTAATAATCTCCTTCGTCAATTCCTTATATTTAAAATCCGGATTATCTGCGTTCATCTGCGTCCGATTATCAAAAATTATTCTTTCTCGATAACGCTTCTCATTTTACTTTATTAATGTTTAAGGTACATGTACAACAAGAGGTGACAAAGAAATTAGTAAACAAATGAAAAAAATCGCGATAGTGGTTGTAGTAGTTTTATTGTTGCAAGTGCCAGTATATGCAAGCGGTCCCGTAACTTCTGATGTCTCGGCTTCGCCTAATCCCACCTATGGCGCACCTTATGTTGCTCTGACAGCGGATCTCACTATTGACTCTAATCCCATCCTAACTGCCGCTTCGTCCGAGACAAAGGCAGGTGAAACCGCGGATGTAGCAAAAGCGAAGGTGGCTAACACTTCAAATTTAAATTTAAATTTGAATTTAAATTTTACCGGTATTATTATTGAGGATATAGATTCGCCAAGCCAAAATTTAGTGAGCCCAAATGAGTCATTTTATGTGACTGTACATACACGCTACAACTTCAGCCGCGAGACAGAAGTAGTAATATTTTTGTATGATTGGGATGCGTGGGATCAAAATGATGACTACATAGACTTTAGGGTGGGTAATATTTCCGGAACAGGGAATAAATCGTTTGTTTTTGATGGCTTAACTATTAGCCAGCCAAAACTGGTGAACCTGACGGCAGTCGCGGGATATATGAACGAGAGTGGCAAATTGGATCACTCGAATTCCTCCGATTGTTACTACTATTTCCCTATTGTTGCATTAAACTTCACCATTGATAAGTTGAAGCTCCCGAGCACGGTAACGTCAAATGAAATATTCAACGTGACCATAGAGACCAGTTACAATGTCGCTCCTATGACGAATATAACCTTCGCCATATACGATCGGGATGCAGAAAAGTATACCACTAGGAGTTGGAATGTACTCTCAGGAAGTAATACGCAGTCTTTTAGTATTCCATTAACCGCATCAGCATCTGCTGATATGAATTTAACAGTAGTTCCCTATTTCACGTACGAATTTGAAGATGAAAAGATACAAGGACTTATTGAACACCGGAACTTCACCGTCAATGTTATTGATTACTGGATTGCTGAAGCGGAATACTTTATTGGTTCCTTGGGTGTGGACGGTACAGGTATTCCGATGAGCGCATCTGATGGCGCTTTTGACTCGGCGGCGGAGAAGATTACGGCACGTGTACCTATAGAGGATCTGACGACTGGAAGTCACACGCTATACGTACATGGTATGGATTCTCAGGGTAATTGGGGTAATGCTACATCGGTGGTTCTTGATGTGACGTGTCCTATCACGATCTCTGATATGGATTACCCGGCAGAGGCTATGCTATATAATTCCTTCCCCGTAACCGTGAATACTAACTATTACTTCGGATCCGAGACAAATGCTAGGATAAGTATATACAATCGCGACACAGGGCAATTACTTGCTTCTTCTTACGAAAAGGCACTCTCAGGTTCTGGTAGCGAACAATTCCGCTTAGACCCGCTTACAGGATCGCTTGGTGTTTTGAATCTGATTGCAAAGGCGGATTATTATTTAGATGATGAGCAAAAGTGGATTTCCCGCGATAGCTCGGACTTCGCTATTAATGTGACTAGTCCTATCAGGATCACTAATTTAGAATACCCGGAAACGGTAAAGCTGCATGATTTTTTCACTGTGATAGTAAATATAAACTATTCAGTCCGCGTGAGGACAACGGCGAGGGTTAGCATATATGATCGAGACACAGAAAAAGCCATTATTGATAGCACCGGAAACGAACTCACAGGAACAGACAGTGAGCGCTTCCGTCTGGACCCCTTCGCAAAATCTACAGGAGCTATGAATCTAAGCGCAAGGGTGTATTATTTGGACAAAAAAGAGCCAGATTGGATCTTCTGTGATAGCTCGGATTTCTCTATCTCGGTCGATCAACCTTAATTAAAAGAAATTCTTTATAGAATAATGCAATGATAAGATAACTAATAATTTAATTACTACGGAGATATACAAGACAAGAACTAAAAAATGGCGAAGGGGAAGATAACTACAATAACCATAGCAGTACTGATATTAATGACTGTCTTATTAGTGCCGCATGTGCTCTCTATGGATGAAAGCACATTCGTAACGAATGGTGCTGATGTTGATGGCGGGACCTATGAATCCGATTGGAACGCCAGTAGTGAAGAATTGATCCCGGTGATCATACAGTTAAACACCGATGCTACGGTCGTTGATTTGGGCGTCTCAGCGAGAAGAACCCCTTTTGAGCTCGCAAAGCAAGAAGTTTCTTCCTTCACGGGCGCAGCGGAACTGCGAGCTATGAGCTCTGGCATGAGCAGTGACCGAGTGCAGATAAAGCGAGATCTTCGCATTATTGATGCTATCTCGGCCGATGTATCTCCTTCTATCCTGGATGGGCTCTTAGACTCGAGTGCTGTGAAACGGATTTTCCCGGACGAGAAAGTATATGCGCTTTTGGATACTAGTGTTCCGCAAATCAATGCAACTGCGGTTTGGCAGTTGCAAGACGCAAATGGCAATCCCGTGACAGGAAAAGGTGTGGTAGTAGCGATACTGGATACCGGTGTGGATTATACTCATCCGGACCTCGGAGGTTGCAAAGGCTTTGGCTGCAAGGTAATTGACGGCTACGATTTTGTTAATGACGACTGGGACCCTATGGATAACGATGGTCATGGCACAATGGTAGCGGGTATAATCGCTGCGAGCGGAGCTTTAAAGGGTGTTGCTCCGGATGCCGAGTTGCTAGTGTATAAAGTGTTAGAGCCTTCTGAAGATGGCCCTGCGAGTGGTGATACGTCAGATGTTATTGCGGGTATCGGTGACGCGATAAAAGATGGCGCGGATATAATATGTATGAGCCTGGGTGGCGAATTGGACAGGACAGACGATGCGCTGGCGTCTGCTGTCAATCGTGCTGTTGAATCGGGAGTTATTGTGGTCGCAGCAGCAGGTAATGACGGGCCATATATTGGCACTATTTATAGCCCGGCCAGCTATGAGAATGTCATTGCTGTTGGTTCTGTTGGAACAGATACAATGAAGCAATTCAATCTTGAAGTGGTTTCTGAGAATAAAACTCTGGATGCATATCACATGCAACATTCGCCTTTAGTGAATATAAGTGGCGAATTAGCTTATGCCGAATTGGGCTATCCCGAGAACTTCTCCAATCAGTCGTTTACCGGTAAGATCGCACTCATAAAAAGAGGCGGACTTAGTGGTGACTTACTTTACTTTTATGAGAAGGTAAGAAATGCATATGACGCTGGTGCCATCGGAGTAGTCATTTTCAATAATGAGCTGGGGCTTTTTCGCGGTGAATTGGCTGACGAAAACGAGACACCCCTAGAATCCACGATACCCGCATTTTCCTTTTCACAGAAGGATGGTGTCTATCTTCTGGACCTCATGAATAGAACAACTGTGGTGGTTAGATTGAATCAAACACAGGACGTTGATTATGATACTATCTCGTTTTTTAGCTCTTTGGGTCCTGGTTCAGGCTATACGATAAAGCCAGACATTGTTGCTCCGGGTGCGGGAATCAATTCCACTGCCATAAATGGAGGATATAATGCAACACACGAAGGCACTTCGCTTGCCGCACCACACGTAGCAGGCGCTTGCGCGCTTTTGCTACAGCTTCATCCCGACTGGACGCCCGAGATGATGAAAGCGGCATTGATGAACACGGCACAGGATTTAGGCTATCCTACTTTTATGCAGGGTGCAGGCCGAGTGGACGTGTCAAAAGCTGCAACCGTGGACTTCATCGCATTACCGCCCAGTATCACCTCCACCACCGATGACTATGCAAATGCGGTTATTACCGTCCGAAACATACGAAATTACTCCATCCCTCTTAATGTCTCGATAATTCGGGAAGAGGAAATAGATTTCGATTTCGGTCAGGTGAATGTGACCTCCCCTATCAATATTGATATTACGCCTACTCTAACTCTTGGTCCAGGCGAAAGCAGGCCGATTAACTTGTATGTTACTCTGCCGGAAGTCAAATCGAATGTGCACTTTTGTGGTTTAATTGCGATTAATAGTACTAACACGTCCATTGCAGTTCCATTTGCTTTTCGGCGGGCATCACAATTTGTCGATAATGTCTCGATCCAATCGGTTATCGGGTCTGCATCACCAGGGGATACGATTCTTGTTGCTGCGGGCGATTACCACGAGAATGTAGTGATAAACATGCCGCTGCACATTCGTTCCATTGCAGGGCCATCAAAGACGTCAGTAACTGCAGCCAATCCCGGTGAGCCAGTGTTTGAGGTCAATTCCGATGATGTAACTATCAGTGGTTTTGCAATTAGTGGAAGTGCGGTAGGGATAATGGTTGACTCCGGCAGTTCCTCTACTATCTCGAACAACATTATTTCAAAAAACAACTACGGGATTCAACTGAAGATGTTCTCGGATTCCACTCTAATAGAGAACAATACTGTATTCGATTGTAGTAAGAATATAGTACTAACATCCAGTGATAATAATTGGATTTTAAGGAACAATATCGCAAAAGGAGAATATGGAATTTGGTTACAATTCTCAGACAGCAATAAATTCGCTAATAACACCGTGCAGGAGAATGATGTAGGCATAGCTATAGAAATCGGATCCACAGATAACCTAATCTGTAATAACAATCTGCTTAACAACACAAGAAAGCAGGTAGCTATACAGTTTAGCGGTTCCAGTAACGTATTTAGCGGTAATTATTGGAGCGATTATGAAGGCAATGACTCTGATAACGATGGCATTGGCGACACGCCATATCTGCTAATGCCATATCTCTCTATGAAGGGAGGTGTGGAGGATAAACAACCGTACATGCATGAGAATGGCTGGCTAAAAGAGGATTAACCTTTATATACGTTCAATCTATTTAGCTATATGCAATATTCAGTTGTTATGCAACTTTAGGAGGTGACAGAAGAAAAATGAGAAAGGAAATTGTGATACTTGCGGCTATCGTGGTAATTACAATATCTGCAGCAGTAGTAGCAGTAGCAAATATGTCGGTCGATCAGGATAATTCAAAGCAGATAAAAAGCCT
>CBDAFQ010000074.1:0-5028 GCA_965195275.1 uncultured ANME-1 euryarchaeote
TGTAAACGAAATTTGTGAAGCATTTGTTGAGGTTCAATTTCAAATAGAGAGAGAAGAAACAGAAGAATTGGGAACTTCATTTTAACCACAAATAGGATAACTGTGAGACCAGATGCGGAAAAGTTTTTATATTCAAAGGAACAATAGATTTATAGATAGACATGGCGGTAAAAAAGCTGGAAGTCCCATTGGTTGGAGAGGTTAATGAAGACGAAGCGAGGATAGTTTTAGCTGCAAAGCTCTACAGGGAGGGTAAGATGACATTGAAACAAGCTGCGGATACTGCGCAGTTAACGCTTTGGGATTTCCTCTACGAACTTGGAAAGAGAAAGATCAGCTACACAAATATCGCCGTGGAGGATTTACAAGAGGAACTTGGCAAAATATGATCGTTTCTGGTTACTATTTGGACTATAAACTAATCGAAGAAGTATTAAGGAAAGCTGATGAGACTTAATGTGTGTTTCACCGCTCGATGAGGAAAAGAACCAAAAAGGAGGCAGAAGATGGAAATGGTTGATTTAGAAAAAATGCGTGTAAGAGATTTGATTGTGTACTATCAGAGAAATGAAAAGAAAGAGCACACCGCCCATAGAGACGCAATCATCGAATTTGTAAGGAGCAACCAACCAGAACACGTCAAAAAGGGACGCAGAACGCCACCAGGACTTACTTCGCTTCTAAACAAACTCAAAAAGAAGGTGTTTTATCCACCGAAGGACTTGAAAAAGGTTATTACGGCTTAGCAGAAGAGTTTGACGAAGAAGAGGAGAATATAGAGATTCCACCCTATTCGGTGAGTTTGGAAAAAGATTTGATAGACTATTTGGCAAGCGACCCATCGCAGATAGAAAAGGGTCTCGAACTGAAGGAAAAGGAATACGATACAAAGAGTGCTGGACGCATAGACCTTCTGTGCACTGATAAGAACCGGGATTTTGTCGTGGTCGAAACAAAGAAGGGAAAGGAGAGCGACAAAGTTGTAGGTTCGATTCAACAATACATGGGCTGAATTAACCGTAATTTAGCGAAGAGCGGTGGGAACTGTTCCGAGCAGTCCTACTTTTGGATAGCAAAAATAGAATAGCGCATTTTGAAGCAGAAGATTTTTTTATTTTGCATTATTTAATTCTCGTGGCTTTCAACATTAATGAAGTAACACTAATTTTATATGGATAAAGTATAAAGGTAGAGTAAGGCGGATGAACATGGCAACCGTAACGAAAAAGTCAGGTATGATAGTCTTACCACCAAGGATTTCTCACATATTAGTAGAAGCAACGAATGAACCAAAGGTAGATATAGCCCTTAATATCGTTATAAAAGACTTTCTCGAACGCAGATTAGAAGAAGCTATAAAAAAGATTGATGCATTTGAAGATAAATGGTAGAGTGATTTTAGACTCTCGTGGTAGTTTATCGCAGATTTATCGGAGGCAATAAATGCAGAGATAATAAAGACCGGCGCCCCAGCCTTAGTCGGCTATACAAAACCCAAAATTTTTAGGTTGTACTTAGGCATTCACCGCCACGTCTTAACATTAGATATAATCACAAAACCTTCTTTAGAATCGTTAATCGCCTTCTCCAGAGCCGCATCCAACCCATCCGAGAAGAACACGTTCTTACCCCCTATTTTGCCCTTGAACTCATCACCCACGATTATCACTTCAACGAACTCCGATGCGTTATTATCAACCACCTCTTTCAGCTCCTCAATGTCTACGCCCTCACACACATATTGCGACTCCACACCAAGAATCAAAATCATCTTCCCTGATAGTTGCCTTGCCAGCTCAGTTATCACATCAAGGAACTTCAACTTTGTGCCGGAATTGGAATTATCAATCAGAAAACGCCCTTTTAGACTGCCCAGTTTCATCCTGCCCTCGACCGTCGAAATATTAGTGTTGATCACATCCGGTGGTACGCCGAGACTCAAAACAGCGCAAAAAGCCGCACCCAGGCAATTCCTGTAATGTTCCGTCTCAATAAAGGAGTCAAAAGCGCTAAAGGCAAGTTTACCATCAATATAATCGCCGTTTAGAGTCTTCAGCCGGTTAAAAAGGACTTTATTTCCCGCTAGCCACAGGTTAGCATCCTCATCGCCATATGTATTCCCACCCACGTTCACATCTAACGGATGGACAATGATACTTTTAGCATCAAAGTTAGTTATTGACGCCAATTTTACCGCGGATGCATTCTCTGTACCGCCCGCAATTCTATAATCGCCTTTCAAGCTCGTTATCACGCCCACATCGCCTATTCCTGTTAATCCAAGCGAAATCTCAAATACCGCTATATCTGGCTCCAAATTCTTTTCCGCCACTATGTGCATCACGTTCAATACACTAGCAGGCGTGCTACTGTGCCGAGGGAATCGAATCACACCGTCAGTCGAATTGAATCTTGTGGATGAACTGGTATGCGAAAGCACCTTTTTACCCTTTAATAACTGACAGATCAACTCGCAGACCGACGTTTTTCCTACAGTGCCCGTTACTTCTATCACGTTAATATCCGCGAAAAGGCCATTTGTGACTGCAATTTCCTTCACCGCTTCCTGATGGCTCATAAACGGTATGTTCTTCTCTAATGCTTGCTTTACAATTTCAAACTTCGGACTCAGATGAACCGGAGCGATAACCAAATCATAATCCAAACGGTTAAACGAAGGCTCCCTATAAGGATTGGACACCGCCACGTCTTTACCTAGTTCTTTTAGCTCGTCTGCAATCACGTCCGCACCGTGAATAGGGTCTAAAACTAATATCCGGGATGCTTCTTTTATATCCATCCTTCTTTCTATTGTCTTCTTTGACCGCTGCACCAGCGTCTCTTTACTCCTTTGGTTTCACACTATTGTGATTTGAATAATAAAAAAATATTTCTTTTTTAAAAAAGCTTAACTAACCAAAGAACCAGATTTTTTTATTGTGCATGCTCACTGTTCGTGATTACTATAACAAACAGTTATATATATAAGATATGCTATTTATAATAATTATGATTAATCCTGAATCCGCTGAACAGGGGAACCCCGTGGACCACGCGGTCAGACGCGTGAAAGCGATGATGATGAACTGGGGCTTTGGAGAAGGCTGCAGCTTCATCTATGCTGTGCTTATCACCGCTCATAAGCCGCTATCCGCAGATGAGATAGGCAAAAAAACTAACTACGCATACTCGTCCACCATAAACTATCTTAATATTCTCATACGAGTGGGTTTGGTAGAACGGTTCCGGGAGTTCAGAAAGAACCGATACGTAGCTAACGTGAACTTCGTGGAGCTGATAAAGGCAGAGCGGGCGAGGGTTAAAAGTTATCTCAAACAGCTTGGCTCCGATCTTGACGGTATAAAAGACCTCGAGCCGCTTAGAGCTAAAGTTGAATCGGCAATCGCATATCTAAAGGGCGTTGAACGTGTAGCAGAGATAAAGGAAGAATGAAGAAAGATGAAGATGAAATTATCCCGAAAAAGTGACAGATCCCCTAAGATCATATTGACTGCCGATGAGACGATGATGAGCAGGTACAGGTGGGGTATATTTGTTGGGTTCTCTACCTGCATGCCTCGTGGTATTGTTCCTGATTGGTTTTATTTCTCCGTTTTCTCGCCGCCTGTACCGAGTAAGAACCGTAGAGCTTTGTTTGCCGATTCGGGACTCCGGATTATGGAAGCTTCTTTAGCGGCAGTGTTCGGCGATGATGAAGTTGCGGTTGTTCATCCGCGTAATTTGGAGCATGTAGCAGGCAACCAAACGGAGATAATAGGCGTTTCGGGTCACGATTTCCTGGGTATCAATCCACCAACCTCTGAGTTCGTTGATATGCTAGACATCGGCCCGCCTTACAACCGTATAAAGTTCTTTGAACTGATGAAAAAACAGGTGATGAGGGAGAAGATAGTGGTAGCAGGCGGTAAAGCAGCATGGCAGTTGACTGACGAGACGATTATGGACAAACTGAATATAGATTATGTACATCTTGGCGAGGGTGAAATTACCGTTCCCGCAATGTTCACATCTATACTCGCAGGTGAGACACTGCCGCGTACTATAAAAGGCAAAGATCCGGACGCAGATGCGATCCCTAATATCAGGGGTGCCACTATTCACGGATTGGTCGAAATAAGCAGAGGCTGTGGAAGAGGCTGTTCCTTCTGCACTCCGAACATGCAACGGCTCCGCTTCAAGTCTATCGAGCATATTGTACGTGATGTGGCGGTAAATGTAAATGCGGGTCAGACGGCAATATCTCTTCATTCTGAGGATCTCCTTCGTTATGGTGCCAAAGGAATAGCGCCAGACGAAGAACTTGTTATGAACCTGTTCCGGCATGTTACCGCAGTGAACGGAATTGAACGTATTGGCGCGAGCCATATTTCCCTTGCCTCCGTCTATCATGAGCCCGAGCTTCTTAGTGCTATCTCAGAATTATGCTACTCCGTGCTCGACCGTGACTGGATGGGCGCGCAAACTGGAATAGAGACCGGGAGTGAAAGACTAATTGCGAAGTACATGAGCGGAAAAGCAGCGCCATCTGAGCCAGAGAAATGGCATGAGATTGTCACACATGCTTTTGGTATCCTCGATGATAATAACTGGTTTAACGCAGCAACAATGATTAACGGTCTTCCGGATGAAACTGCGGCTGACGTGATTAAAAGCATAGAGCTGGTAGAGGATTTAAAAGGGACTTCTTCTATTATCGTACCGCTTAACTTTGTTTCCATGCGTGGCTCCATGCTGGATAGCGAGGAAACGTTTACCATAGCGAAGATGACGCCAGAGCACTGGCAACTTCTGGGTGTATGCATAGAGCACAATCTGAATCTCACGCCAAAACTAATTAAAGAATACAATAGCGCTAAGGGGCTCAAAAGCAGCCTATTTTGTCTCGCTGCGAAATATATGGCGAATGGACTACAGAAGTATGTGAAAACGATGAAAAGGGGTGAAGCACCCACGGAGCGTAAAGAGGCGAGCAAATGGATCAATCCTGATCTATCGGCTATGTAGCTT
>CBDAFQ010000075.1:0-9240 GCA_965195275.1 uncultured ANME-1 euryarchaeote
TTTTTATAAATTAAATTTTTAGTTTCATGTTTCTTCCATATTTATTCCATCTTTACGCACCTCACCATTATTACAGTTCCGTCACGGTTAAATAGCCTACTGCATACTTTATCGCCTTCGGGATATATTTCCTTAGATTTATACATTTTTCCTGTTCCATCGTACATGAATGTAACAACATACATAGCGTCTTTGCTAATGCATGTCTTCATCACATTCTCACCATCTAGACTCATTTTCTTACAACACAAATTCACGGTTTTCCCATTAATTGTATGTTTTTCAATCCCTGTTATTTTTGATTTTTCAATTGGGTTGACAGTTCCTTCAGGACACCAGTCACTTGGTACAACACGGGGTTCTCCAGCAGGTTCTTCGGTTGTTTGCTCAGTGGTTGGGGTAGATGTGGATGTGGATGTGGGAGTTGTTATAGGTCTCGCGGAACCGGTTTCATAAAGAGATTTTAATTCATCCGCGGACAGGGCGCGGTTGTATATCTTCACTTCATCAATGACGCCAGAGAAGTATTCCCTAAACGATGGGTTTGCACCAATACAAAGTCGCTCCTGGCCAGCTCCGAGAGTACCCTCTTTCTTATAAATGGCCCCATTCACATACAATTTTACTGTGCCAGCATCCTGGTCATAAACTGCTGCTATAAAAGTCCATTTCCCAACCTCGACAGGACAATATCCCAAAACACTGCCTGAACCACAAAAAGCAGACCACCCAGTTCCACCACCACGACGATCAATTCCTAATGAACGACCATACCCACCATCATCGTGGGAAATAACTTGCCGGATCGGCGAGCCATCATCTGGTTTAACCCAGACGGCCATGGTCATCTGTGGCATAACATCCGGGTTAATATTGACCGGTGCCGAGACAAAGTCAACTCCATCAAAATTCAATGCCTTTCCCTTGATCCCTGAGACAAAGGTAGCACCGTGGTTTGTCGCATGATTTCCATTCTCTGAATGGTCTTTGGTATCTCCATCAAAGGAATAGTCTGCTACAAGCCCTTTGTCAATGATGGGCGCGGGTGCATGTTCTTCGGTTGGTTGCACAGTTGCATTTTCTTCTAAGTCCTGCACGCATCCGCTTATCAATATAATTCCTACTATTAGCACCCCTAAGAGTGCCGTCATCCCATATTTTTTTGTATTTGGTTTCATTTTCAATTTTTATAAATTGAATTTTTGGTCATATAATTGTTTTGGGGTTTTAAAACCTCGCCGAAGTAAAACTTTAGTGCATTGATTGCGGTGTTCAAAGTAGATGTGGCAACCTTCGATAGCCTTAATTTTTACTATGTGGACAGGATTATAAGGAAAAGAGATTTCAATCCTTTCTGTCGAATAGGGCTCATACATACCACCTCCTACTGGTGTATTGGCTCCGAGGTTACTATGAGCCCCCTCACAGAACATGACTTGAAGTTTTCCCTCATCCTGCTCTTCCGGAGTACATCCTCTACGTTTGTTTGGATAGGGCATAGAAATGATATATACCCCATCAATGCAGGGTGCTTTATCTCTCTTTAACTCCCGGAAGCATTCCTTGAGAAAATCAGGCGTAAGTAAGTGCGCTAACGACGTAAACTTACAGGTTGGATTTTCACCAACGGGATATTATGAATTTTGCTTGGCACACTTATTATCACGCCATCTTTTTATCTACTTTTATATCGCGTATGTAATAAATGATGTGATTTTTCCCCTAATGGCTCTTCCAAGTATTCCTCGTAAAGCCTCTTGATCGAAGGATTCTCGTACGACTTTCTGTATGGCAGTTCGGCATCTTCATTGTAGAGCGTCTGACCACGAGTGCTTCGCAGTGCCATATCGAAACTGATTGGCTGGCCGCCTCCACCTACACATCCGCCCGGGCACGCCATAATCTCGATGAAGTGATATGGTGATTTGCCAACTCGTACAGGGTCCAATAATTTTCGCGCATTTCCAAGGCCATGAGCCACCGCAACTTTAACCTCTAAACCATCCACATCCACCGTTGCCTCCTTTATACCTGCCATACCCCTCACAGGCTTAATATCCAAGTTCTCTAACTCCTTACCCGTGACCAGTTTGTATGCCGTTCTAAGCGCAGCTTCCATAACCCCACCGGTTGCACCGAATATCGTACCCGCGCCGGTATACATACCCATAAGCGGCTCAGCTTCCTCGTCAGGCAGACTAGCGAAGTCGATACCCGCTTCCTTGATCATTCTGGCAAGCTCCCGCGTCATTAAGACATAATCGACATCCTGATAACCGCTGTCGGTCATCTCTGGTCTTGACGCTTCGAATTTCTTTGCAGTACACGGCATCACCGAAACGGAAACGATTTTTTTAGGGTCCATATCGGCATTCTCCGCATAATACGTCTTCGCCAATGACCCGAACATCTGTTGTGGCGATTTACACGTGGAGATATGACCAAGAAGGTCGGGATAAAAGTGCTCGGCGAATTTTATCCAACCGGGTGAACAAGAGGTGATTTGTGGTAGAACACCACCGCCCTTAATCCTTTTTACCAGCTCACTGCCCTCTTCCATAATTGTCAGGTCAGCGGTGAAGTTCGTATCGAAAACTGCATCAAATCCCAATCGCTTCAATGCCGCGTGCATCTTGCCAGAAACGAGCGTACCCGGAGCTAGTCCAAATTCTTCACCCAATGCCGCTCTGATGGCCGGTGCCTCCTGAACAACAACGTGTTTTTCCGGATCATCAATTGCAGCCCAGACCTCATCGACACATGACTTTTCTTTGATTGCTCCCACCGGACAGGCATGGATACATTGACCACAGTTTGTACACTCCACATTGCCTAATCCTTCATCCAGGACAGTAGCTACCATCGTATCCGGACCGCGATTGACGAAGCCAATGACACTGACGGTCTGAACGTCGTGGCATACGCGGATACATCGTCCACATAGAATACACTTATTCGGGTCGCGAATAATCGACGGGCCCGTCTCGTCCAATTCGTATGATGGCTTTTCAACGTCTGATCTCACAACCTCTACACCTAGTTCATGAGATAATTTGAGCAGTTCACAGATTTGATTTCTTTCACAGGTGAAACAATCGGCGGGGTGATTTGTCAGTAGCAGTTCAACGAGCATCCTTCTCGCGCGTCTGACCCGCCCTGAGTGAGTGTGCACCACCATGCCCTCCGATACTTCCCTCATACATGACGGTATAAGTCTCCTTTCACCATCGACCTCTACCACACATACACGACATGCACCATAGGGCTCAAGTCCTTCCAGATAACAGAGGTGGGGTATATCTATGTGTGCTTCCTTAGCTGCATCCATTATGCTCGTCCCTTCGGGAACAGTAACTTCCTCGTCATTTATCGTTAACGTGACCATTTTCAAACCTCCTTAATTTTTCACCCGTTGCATAAATTCCTCTCTAAACAATTTTATCGCACTGGTCGTTATATTCATCGCGGCCTGACCCAGACCACATCGGGAGGTATCATACATAACATCCCCCAGCTCTAGTAAAATCTCAAGCTCTTCTTCTCTCCCATCACCATTGGCGAACCTGCCAATGATTGCATTTGCTGTTCTCGTCCCCTCGCGACATGGTGTACACTGACCGCACGATCCATGAACAAAAAACTCCATGCGGTTCTTAGCCACATCTACGATACTGGAGTCACCGTTTATTACGATAACCGATGCCGAGCCCAACATACTACCCGCTTCAGCCACACTTTTATAATCCAGCTTCACATCGAGGTCGGTGAGTAAACTGCTCGACACTCCTCCAGGCAGGACGGCTTTGAACTTTCCCTTAACCCCTCCGCCGTAAATATCTATAAGTTCTCTCAATGTCAGTTCCATGGGAATTTCATATACTCCTGGTTTATTCACATGTCCTGATATGCAGAAGAGTTTTGTTCCTGGTGCATTGGGGCTACCGATTTTAGAATACCAATCGCCGCCCTTTTCGATGATGGTCGGGACATTACATAACGTTTCCACGTTGTTTATCGCCGTTGGTTTGCCCATAAATCCAGAATGTGTCGGGAATGGGGGTCTCTCCCTTGAGCATCCCCGCTTTCCTTCCAGAGATTCGAATAGTGTCGTTTCCTCACCGCATACGTAGGAGCCAGCACCGGGATAAACCCTCAAATCGTATGAGAACTCCAAACCCAGAATGTTCTCGCCTATGAAGCCCCTTTCTTTCGCTTCTTCGATGGCCTTTTTCAGCAGCTCGATTTCCTCAAAGTACTCGCCCCTTATGTAAATTAAACCCTCTTTTGCACCTATGGCGTATCCTGCAATTATCATAGACTCTACCAACAAATGGGGATTATTTTTCAGTATAACGCGGTCTTTGAACGTGCCAGGCTCGCCTTCGTCGGCATTACAGACGACATATTTCAGCTCTTCCGACTCTTTTCTCGTAAATTCCCACTTTAATCCAGTCGGAAATGCGGCACCACCCCTCCCGACGAGTCCTGATTTTTTGATTTTATCGATGATATCATGGGGCTGCATCTGGAGGGCTTTTTCCAATGAGCTATATCCACCAGTCTTGATGTAAATAGCAATGTCAATCAGGTTAGGTTTATCGATATCCTTCAATAATATATGTTCCATTTTCAATCATCCCCTGCTTTGGCTTTGATGATCTCTTTCACCTTCTCTTCCGTCAGGTTCCCATATATCTCCCTGTTAATAATCATTGCGGGTGCCTTATCGCATAATCCGAGACATGCCACGGTTTCCAGTGTGAAGTTAGCGTCTTCGGCGGTTTCGCCGCTTTTTATTCCCAATTCATTTTCCAACGTCTCAATAATCATCTTGGAACCGTTCAGATAGCATGGGAGAGAGTTGCAAACTCGTATTACATATTTGCCCTGTTGTTCGGCAGTGAGCATTCCGTAGAATGTCATCACCCCATATATTTCTACTGACGGTACATCCAATTCGTCTCTGAGATACGTAATCACGTCTTGGGGGATGTAATCGACATCTCGCTGCACGGCCTCCAAACATTGCAAGAGAGCCGCTTCACATTTACCTATATCATTGATAATTTCATCAACTTCTGCTTTCCATGACTTTTCACTCATTTTTAGCCATCCACTCAATATTTTTACAGCTTAAGCGCTGCCACTCACTTGAAAATATTTATGGTATGCAAAGTTCACGGGAAAGACCAAGAATCCTCCAACAAGGGCTGTGACAATTTGCATTACCCCCATTGCCATTGCAAAAATTAGCGGTAGTATGGAAAGGTTGATCAACAGTAGCGCCGTAGCAAAGAGAAAGCCCGCCTTAAGTCCAGCAGCTATTAGTAATGTTATGGCGTAGTTCTTTCCCTTTGTAACATACAGATACTTAAAGACAAATACGAGTATTGCGTTACCTACCCATATGAAGGGCACCATATACACGAGAAAAATCGTAAATGGACCAAAAAGAAATCCTCCCGCTACAGCCGCAACGCTTGGAAGTACTATTAGGGGAAGTATCTTCTTCCACCCTCTTACGTTTATCGCTGCCATGACCAGCATAAAGTTCACAGCCGAACCTACCAGCAGTTGCGGTTGCCCGAGCAGAAGGGGTACCAGAACAGCAATTGCTGTGAGCGCCCCAAATTCTGCATACTCTACCGCTTCCGATGTGTCGTACATCCGTCGATTTACAAACTGATTTAATGCCGTTACGTATGTCATTTTTTCACATCCTTTCGTTTTAGACTCAAATTTTCTGCCCTGAGCATATTCATCCTTTCCCGCCTCTTCCATTCTCATTCTCAAACAAAGTATCTAATGGGCTTTTTATCTTTCCTAGGTCCTTATTACTTACATGTGTATATATTTCTGTTGTCTTTGAACTCTTGTGTCCCAGTAGTTATTCTTATCGCAGCACTTAAATATTCATATGTACTGGTGGTTTATTCTCGCGCTTTTGGCTTCTATCCTTTGGGCGGTAGCAGTGATAGTGGACAAGTTCGTTCTGACGCACTATATCAAAGATGCTTTCTCCTACCAGATCTTCATGACAATTCCGCTAATACCACCCGTTTTAGTACTTTTTACTTTCGCTTCGTTCCACGATTATCTCGCGTTTTATCTCATTAGTCTCGTAATCGGGATGATTCTTGGATTGATGTTCGTGCTATACAACAAAGCGCTTCTGATAGAGGAAGTTTCGCGAGTGACACCTTTATTTTACATAACTCCTCTTTTCGTACTCCTTTTCTCATCTTTATTCCTTGGCGAGCGGTTATCACAGAACGAGTATCTTGGCTTTGGACTCCTGGTCTTCAGTGCGATCTTAGTCTCTTTTAGGAAATCCGAACTCAAATACATGGCTCTATCACCCGCATTGCTACTGATTCTAGCGCTAGATTTGATCCTGGCGGGCAAAGATGTCATCGCGAAATTCATGTTCTCGTATATAGATTTCTGGTCATTTCTATTCTGGTTCATGCTTGGTGAGCTTATTGTAAGACCCCTACTACTATTCTCACCTGCGATCAGGAGAAAATTCATTGCAGATATAAAACCGGTCCCTTTTGGAATATACGCGCTTTGCTTTATTAACTGTTCTATCATTTGCATAGGTTTTGCTTTATACTTCGATGCGGTCTCCAGGACCTATGTCAGTCTGGTGAGTGTGATACTATCAGCGCAGCCATTTTTTGTGCTCCTCTTTGCCATAATGCTCACTGTTTTTTATCCCAAATTACTAAATGAGAGTTTGGAACGGAAAGGAATGCTTATCAAAGGTATTTCAGTCGTTATAATTTTAATTGGGTCTTATTTAATTGTATCCTAGATTGCGGATTTGTATTTGTTTAGTTAATTTTTATAACCACAAGATTACACGGATTTCCACGAGAAAAAGAATACTATTAATCTAGTTTCGGTAAGCTATTAGCTACTTTATACCAAACTAATCACAAGTTCTTGTGTTAATCTTGTGAAATCTCGTGGTTTTTTTATTTGGCTATACGAATATGTGGATCTTATTAACGAAAAAAAAAATAGAGGAGCACTTATAGTGCTCATCCTAAATAAGCCAGCTTCAAACTCCACTTGTTCAGCTTGCCTACGTCCCTTCCTGCCAGATCAGTCACCCTTAATATCCAGTTGCCCTTTACCGATTGGCCTGCAAGTGCAGCCAGAGCGGCAGTGAACTCGGAATCGTAGGTCATTATCAAGTTGTCTTGACTTCGGCCGGTACGATTGTGCAGGATTGTCTGTTTAGCTGCCGGGGTAAAGAGTTCGACTCTCAAATCGCCGATGTAGGTGTGGCTGATGTCGACACTCACCGTGACTTTTTGCACCGTGCCCTCTTCGTCTATCACGATGGTATCGCTCACTCCAGTGGGATCATCATCAGGAATGTCCAATTTCGGGGAAGATTCTTTGCTGACGTCCTTTGCGGTGGCTTCTGCCGGACCCACTACAAAGCTTATGACCTTGCCGGGTTCACTAATTTTTGATATGACCAACCCGGAATCTGAACCGTCCCACAGTCTTGAATGAGGCTTCGTGGAATGAGACAACGCAATTCCATCGACTCTGCCGAACATATCGCCCGAATCACCCATGCCGCGTCCTTTCTCTAGGTCTAAATGCCCGTCAGCCTGAAGCAGACCACACTGATAGTGTCTTCTGGGACTCCCTCCCTGCCACTCATTAGAACCGAATATATCGCAATGGTACACTGCCAGACCACTCGCTGGTATGTACTCATCAATATCAAGCTTGGACCTGTTCTCCAGTAAGAAGTACTCGTTAAAATAGCCAGTTTCAAAGACTATAGCCGTTCCATAATCCCCCTGAGTGATTTGATATTTGCCGGGTGTGTTGATCACTACTTTATTGTCGCACCATTCCACTAAATTTCTCAGATAGGTACATATGGGTGATGGCGTTCGAAGCCTATTGTTCCAGTTACCCGCGCTCATAAGGCAGTAGAAGCCAAATCCACCACTTTCCTCAAAATCTCCGTCGCGGGTCCCGTAATCGTATATATCAGGAAAACGGCAAAGCATATGACCGTTCTCGTGACAGGTGGTACCTATGCAGAGATCAGATTTGTACTTACCTAGATTGGAGATCATATAGAAGAATGTTTTGATAGTTCCATATTGAAGGTCGATCCAAAAATTATGTGGATGAAGCTCACCACCGGGTATCATATCCCCTGCGTACAAAAAGCTCAAGGCGTCGATGAAACCCTCCCCCCTTGAATCGAACTGTGCGAGATCTATCCCCATACTGACTACAGCTTCGAGAGCCTCTTCGACTAGTAGATGATTATGGTAATACATCTTGTTACGCCTCAGCGTAATGGGACCGACCACCTCATTGGTGTAATCGAGCTTTCCGCAGGACATCTTGAGATAGTACTCACGAACCGAGCAGTAGTTTCCGTTTTCAGAATAATCCTGACCGTTAAGCATTTCCGATACCTCAGCAGTTGTGACCGCGCACTTGTCATCCTGAAACTGGACCAAGACAGTCAAGCCTTTAACTTTACCTTCGCTGACACAACGCCCTTCCAACAAGCCCTTGTTCCGCCCAAGGGTTCTCAGAGTATCATTGGCCCGATAAGGGTCCGGTGGTGGGATCATAAGAGCATGTCTCGCTTCGAATTTGGCGTTACGAACTTCTCCGGATTCCTTTAAATGTCGTCGCACTCCTGCAGGTGGGCTCTCTGTCAGGGACACACCGCTGGAGACAAATTCATCGTTAATAAGAACGGCATAACAGTACAATCCAAGGTTGGAATCGTAGACAACTGTGTAACCGTCCTCGTTCTCAGAACGAGCATAGAACTCGTCGCCAAAGACTACCAGTTTGACTTCAGGCCCTTTCTCTTGGGGAACGGTTAAAGTCTCTCCGAATATCGAACTCATGCTATTCCACCTCCTTCGGTACAAGGGTTCTAGCTTGTGCCAAGCCCTCTGTTCTGGCTGGCCCTACTTCCTTAAAACCTGTCTCTTCTCTCTTCTCATACATTTTTCTTCTCATTTTTTACATCTCTCTCCCATTAAAGATCCTGTCATGTGGGATCTTCGCTATTTCTATTTAATATGTATTATATACATGGAAAGGCTCAATACATAGGTAAGTGTTTTATTTGACAAATAAAGGGTCAATACATCGGAAAGTCTTTTGATAACATATCCATTTACGCATCCATTGTGATGCATTATGGATGACAAAGAAAAAGAGAGAATTGAAGCC
>CBDAFQ010000076.1:0-8512 GCA_965195275.1 uncultured ANME-1 euryarchaeote
AGAGGCTGCACATAATCGTCGTCTTGTCCGTTTGGTATGCCATCACAATCATCGTCTCGGCCGTTTATGCCGATATTATCGCAGATCCCATCGCCATCGGCATCGACAAAATTCGGTCGTGCACTCACCACACAGATGGAAGTTGCCACCAGTGCCAGGACCATTATACCTGCAATTATTTTTCTACTCATCTTATCGTTTCACCCCCTATTTTTTTAGCGTGTTTCCACAGTTATATATTGAAATAACCTGCCTTAAGCTTTTCGTTTCACCCATATCCCTACCAAATTTCACCCAAATCTCACCCAAATTCGCTCAGATATAAAATATACACAATATCAACTTTCTATCCTTTATACACTCATCAGAGCATGATAACTCAAGATTTTAGGCTTATATATAGCAATATCGACAACGCCACAAATTCAAACATATCGGGTAATACCACGAACAACCCCTGAGTATACATATGGCGATAACCGCACGTATAATGGAAAAACGGATTCGAGGTGAGCGCCTGCATAATCAGGAGAACAATAAAGGCAATCAGCCCCATTGCGAATTGCGATTTTATCTGCCCGTAATTCTTCGCATAGATGAAAAGCAAGCAAAATAGTAGGATGATGTTTCCAAACGTTATCATCGCTTTGATATTGACAAGCAACATGTTTTGTCGCACGTCTTCGAGCGGTTGCAGGCCTCCATGAAATTGCGTGCCTTCTTGCATGCCCCGAGGCGATTGCATCTCGAAATTACTCAGGGCTGATACCAGCCCGATTGCTACCACGACCATCGTCAGAATCATTAAACCAGTAACTAACTTTGTTTTCATTTTCTTGCCCTACCCTATTTCTTTGTTATACTATATCTTTTTCGCTTTTAAATTTATTCCACATTTTATCCAAATGGTCTTTAAAGACTTCATAATCTTCCTCCATGTACGAGGATAAGAAATACACGGTGCCATATCTATCTCCTGCGGATGTAATTATCTTGTTGTCCTGGAGGACCCTAAGATGGTGTCTTATTGTTTTGTAATCCAAACCAAGTAACTCAGTCAACTGATTGGCATTAAAAGGTCTTTCCCTTAACGCCCTGATTATACGGGCACGATTTACACCGCCTTTAGTACCAACAATCAGCCACCAAATTACACGTTTCATTGACATCAACCCTCTTTTAAGTAAGCATTGAATGGGCGTCGAAGCTAATAAATCTTCAATTGCATTAAACTCAACCTTTTAATGGCTATGAGTTCAAGAGCTAGGAAGGTATAATAATCTGTGGAAGTTAAAAGCATGAAAAAGGACGAGGTTCTGCGTGTTATCGAAGAAGCGGCAAGAGATAAGCCGGTCGTGCTTTACCTACCCGATAATCAACTGACGTCATTGCCGGCGGAGATAGTAGAGCTAAAGAATCTTACCACGCTTGACCTATCCGAAAATCCTCTAGAATCGCCGCCGATAGAAATTGCCAAGCAGGGGCCTATGGTGATAAGATCTTATTTTGAATCGTTAGAAGCCAAAAAATTAAAAAGGAAAAGGTAGCCTTTTCCTATTCCTCCATGAGTCCTAGCATGACTCGGGAGTTCAGACCGGCGGATTTGAGATTCAAAAGCTCGCTTGGACTATTGACCTCAAATTCCTTTATCGTTTCGATTACTGTTTCTGGCTCGTCTATGTAAACCATCATATCCCGGTCCATCTTTAGCCGCCCCCACCACCATTTGTATGTTCCGAAAGCTTGTGGACCAAAGAGATCGCTCTTAGATAGTTCGGATATTTGATACGCTTTAGTCCTGTTAAATGCCAGAACAAGTCCCTCTCCAGTCCTGGTAGCCATGTCCCACCTGATGAAGAGGCCAGCGGTATTCTTTGCCTCTTCTGTCAAATTCGCTTTCTGTTCAGGCGTAAGATCATTTACTACGTAATTCTTGTTCCGGATATTCGAGTATGAAACCCGTCAATGCAGTTATCTGTTCTCTTTCCGTTGATCACCGCATATCAGGAATCGGTCATCGCGAGGATATTTAGATCGTCCTTAACGAATGGCAGTTCCCCTTTTGCCACTTCGGCTGCGCATTGACCTAAGCAGTCACATACAGAGCATTTTTCCGCTACTACGAACCCCGCAGTAGATACCCGAATAGCCATAGCGAAGATCGAAAGTAGTAGTGTCACTTGTTTCTTCTTTATATCTCTTTTATTCATCTTTTTTTATACCTCTGCTATAAAGTTCAGAAGGTATGTTATAAAATATTTGATTGTTGACATAAATATTATTATTTATGTAATATAGTGTTACAAAAAACCGTTCTATCACTTTATCTTCTCGCTACCGCTTCTGATTAGCGGTTAAACGAAAAACGAGGATATGATGTCAGTTTCAATAAACACCAGTTATGCCAGCAATTGGCGTAATCGCAGCAGTATAGGGTGCCTTGCATAGATAACATATGCTATAAAGTAACACAATCTCAAAATTGAGGGCGCGATAAAAACCGAAAGTAATAAATATGCCTAAGATACAAATATTAAGTAGGTGATATAAAAAAATGTGCGCGCCATTAGGGATAGCAGTAGCAGGTGGAGTTGTCGGGATTCAGGCGATATTAGCGACAAAAGTCCTGGGTGTTGTCATTCTCGGCAGTATCTTTGTCTTGAATTACTTCCGCCCGCTAAAAGGGTTAAGCCTAAAAAAAGTGAGTGAATAAGCGGAACAAAATAGACTTCCGCATTCTCACTTTTTATTTTTTTTTATACAATAACAAGGAAATAGACTATAGACACGGATTAACGCAGATTGACACATATGAAAAGATCAACAATGTTACACATAAATAAATCAGTGTAAATCAGTGTAAATCTGCGTCCTAAATTAAATAGGAGGTAGTTGTACTTTATATACGATAAAAAGATGCCCGACCGGAACTCATATTTTGATGCGTATGATCTCACAATGATGGTCCTGTTTGCCTTTGCCAGTGCCCTGCTAAATACATATCTGCCAATAAAATTTGTTACCGAATATTTTGGCATACCGGGACCTGCGGCTGGCATGGCGTTACTGGGCGGTTTCATATTTGTTTTTTGGGTGGCTTTAGCACGGGCGATAATAAAGAAGAAGTATGTGGCAATTGTCACCTCGCTTTTAATAGCTTCTTTTTGCATGCTTATAGCGCCGTGGTACGGAATTGTGTCACCCATTTGGTTCGGCGTTTACGGTATTATCGCACTGCTCTTAATGGGCATCTTTGTAGATCTAACCTGGTCCGACTCAAAATTTAGGGTAGGAGTTGGTGGTGGTCTGGGTAATTTAGCGTGTTTGGGGATTACCTGGATTGCTATTGGAGTTCATATCGGAGTGTGGGCATCGTCCGAATTCGCACCGATTCTCGGCCTTGCCGCTTTCATCTCCGGCTTTATTGGCGCGTTGATCGCATTTTGGGTTTCAAAGGCATTTTTGTGAGTGTGTGATTGAGTGATAAAGAAAAGAGCGAAAAAAATGAAAATAGTAGTATGTGGTAAAGGCGGTAGTGGAAAAAGCACGATATCTGCATTGCTCGCAAAATCTATGGCTAACACAGGATACAAAGTACTCGTGATAGACAGTGATGAGTCTAACTATGGCTTGCATAGACAGTTAGGGATGGAGCTGCCTGAAGACTTCATGAACTACTTCGGTGGAAAGAAGGCGATGATTGAAAGAATGTTGGCATCTTTTAAGACGGGAGAAGGTGCAGCAGTGAATATATTTGATAAAAAATGGACGTTCGCTGATATTCCAAAAGAGTACACAAGTGAGAAGAATGGACTAACGCTACTCGCCATTGGGAAGATACACGAATGTAGTGAGGGTTGTGCATGCCCAATGGGTGTTCTCTCAAGGGGTATGCTTGAGAATCTGGTGCTGACCGAAAAAGAACTTGTTATTGTGGATACCGATGCAGGAATAGAACATTTCGGTAGGGGCGTGGAACAAGGCTGCGATATTATTTTAGTGGTCATTGATCCTTCCTTTGAATCGCTTATGCTCTCAAATAAGATCTATGTGTTGGCGGACAGCATCAATAAACCTGTTTATTTCGTTCTCAACAAAGTTGACGACGAAAGCAAGCAAGTGATGCTCGCAGCCGTGGACAGCGAGAACAAAATTGCAGGGATTATCCCCGCGAATAATGACGTGTTCAGGGCTTGTCTGGCCGGAGAGGCGCTTGATTTGCAGTTAGCTGAGATTGATGAACTTGCTATGTTCATAAGAGCGGGTAAAACAGAAAAATAAAGATTTTATGGTTGAAACAATAGAAGAACTTGACTGGAACGAAATGTGGAAGAAAGCAATGCAGAACTCATCATTTAGAAAACGGCGCCAGCGAGATACTGCCGAATTTTGGGATAAAAGGGCAAAAGGGTTCAATGAATCAATAAAACGCAATGATCGTGCAGAACGGATAATAGCAAAGCTCGACATAGAGCCCGATGATACCGTGCTGGACATTGGTGCAGGACCCGGAACGCTTGCAATACCACTTGCAAAAATGGTGAAGCACGTTACTGCAATAGACCCTTCTAAAGGGATGCTCGCATATCTAAAGGAAAATGCAGTAACTGAAGGATTGAAAAACATAACTTGTATAAACAAGAAATGGGAGGATGTAGCGATAGGGCGCGATATGACTGAGCATGACATCGTAATCGCATCGCACTCGCTCGCGATTCTTGATATACATGATGCTGTCTCGAAGATGAATACTCTTGCGACACGACATGTTTACATTTTCACATTCGCCGGGTGGAGATTCTGGGATTATGACGAACTCTGGCTCCGATTATTCGGTGAAGTATTCCAACCCGGACCGGATTACATATATCTCTACAATGTTCTGTACGAAATGGGCATACACGCAAATGTTGAGATTATTAAATCTGAACATAACCAGCAGTTCTCGAATTTGGACGAAGCTGTAGAGCGATGGATGGAAGATCTCGAGCTATCATCGCCAGAAGCAGAAGAAGTGATCAGATCATTTTTAGCAGAAAAACTGGTTGTGGAAGCCGGGGCACTCTGGTCAAAGCATGAACTGAACAGCGCTATGATATGGTGGGGGAAAAACCGAAAGTCTTAACTTAATATCAAATGAATAAAAAAGTAGAACAAGAAAACAGAAAATAAATTATGGACACAGATTAACGCAGATTAACACTAAAACTTTTTAGAAAAAAGTTTTATCAAAAGCCAATTTCTTTAGTAAAGTTTTTAAAACTTTTTTAAAGAAAGGTTTGTGTAAATCTGTGTCTTAAATAGAAAGAAGCTATACCGTATATACAAAAAAAGTGTGTTTATATTACATAAGACCTAATAAAAAACAAAAAGTCCGTAACAATAAGAAAAATTTTTGGGGGCGAGAGAAAGAGAAAATGAAGCGAATTATTACCATAATGTGTTTGGCAATGCTCTTATGCTGTGCGTTCTACGGAATATCTGCTGCAGCAGGTGGGGCGACAGCCGCCGCAACGGCTGAAAATAGCATTAAGATAGAGGGTGGAGATTACTGGTATCCTACTCCGTTTGCACACTTTCCAAAAGGACCCGGTTATATCAGAATGAGCTTTATCTTTGATACGCTTACCTGGAAAGACAAACATGGCGTGATACCCTGGCTTGCAGACAGTTGGAGCAGGTCATATGATGCCAAGACATGGACCTTTTACCTGCACAGAGGCGTGAAATGGAGCGATGGTGAGCCATTTACGGCCGATGACGTGAAGTTCACATTTGATTACACGAAGGATTATCCGCAGTTGTGGTACGCATATAACGCGAAAGAGATAGACCATGTAGAGGTTCTTGATCCGTATACCGTTAGAATACACCTTACGGAATCGAGACCCACATTTATCGATGATGTTGCGGGATGTGTCCCAATGATTCCGGAGCATATCTGGAAGGATGTCGACGATCCATATAAATTCCAGGAAGATGATGCCGTTATAGGGACAGGACCTTTGAAGCTTGTAGAATACGACGGTACACAGGGCTATTATGAGTATGAGGCGAATACAGAGTGCTTCAAAGGAGAACCAATCGTTGACCAACTTATCTTGCTGGATGTCGGTGACCCTGCACTTGCGTTGATGGCAGGAGATATAGATGCCGCGTCCTTCATGGGGAAAGAGATAGTTGCGGTTGAAGAATTTGAAGACAATTCGGATTTTGAGATAGAAGAAGGCTCGAGCTGGTGGGTGCGGAATTTCTACTACAATGTAGGTAAGTATCCAATGACTAACTCGGATTTCAGACGGGCAATTGCTTATGGTATAGACAGGGCAGATATAGTACAAACAGTGACGCATGAGGGTTCGATCCTTGCGAATACGGGCATAATTCACCCCGATTCGAAATGGTATAAGCCGGGTCTTCCAGATTATGAATATAATATGGCGAAAGCTAACGAAATACTCGATGCTTTGAACATTACGGACACAGACGGTGACGGGATAAGAGAATATAAAGAAGAAGACGGAAACACAACAGCACTCAAATTCACGCTGATTACAAGTGAGGCATATACAGATGAAGCGGAATTCATCAAGGAGGATTTAAAGGATCTGGGAATCGAGATAGAAGTGAAATCAGTGGGTAAGAGGGAATTGGGCTCGGGGATAACTTGCGGTGCATTCGAGTTCGCAATAAGTGGTCATGGTGGAATAGTAAATCCCCGTGTATTGAGAACGACCGCTATGGGAACAAGTCGTAGTGAAGAATATTATGAGATATACAAAAAACAATTGAGGACAATGGACGAAGATCACCGAAAAGAACTTGTGGGCGAGCTGCAAACGATTATAGCGGAGGAACTTCCTCTATATCCGCTATATCATCCAAAGATGTGGCGTGTTTACAATCCTGACAAGCTTGATACATGGTTCTATACAGAAGATGCTATCGCTGGAAGCATCTCTCTCGCACTGAACAAACTCATATTCCTATTCGATCCATGGCGATATGACGCTAACGAAGATGGCATAATAGACGAAAGCGAAGTAAATGACGCAACGCGAGACTATAATGACGGTAAGATAACTTCGGAGCAACAGGATATGGTGTCAAATTTATATTACCCCTAAAAAATTTTTCTTTCTTTTTTTTTCAAAAAGAAAGTATTATCAAGGAAATATTTGTACTATGAAAGAGAGAAGATCCGTATTGGCGATAAGGCTGCTGCTATTAGTTACCGCAGTATTGATAATGACGACAGGAATAGCAAATGCAACGCCCACTGCGACGAGGACGCTACCTGCGGAACTGGTACCTGCTGATAGAAGCTTCCCCGTAGAAATTGAAGTATCTGATTATGGTACTGTAGTCGAAACTCTTCCTGACGGGTTCACTTATATGAGTTCCTCACTCGATCCGAATGCAGTAAGGTTTTATGGACAAACAAACACAATTGAGTTCAAAGTAACCAAAGATAAATATTTATATTTCACTTACAGCGTGGCACTGCGATATCATGACCTCGACGAGGGCACTTACACTTTCAGCGGGGTACTAAGGGACAGAAATGGAGAATATGAGATTGGGGGGGATACCGAGATAGTGCTGGCAGAACCGGAAGATGATGATGATGCAGAACCAACAGCAATGAGAACACTACCTGAAGAACCGGTATCTGCAGACGAAAGGTTCACCATAGAAATAGAAGCATCGCATTACGGTATTCATGGTTATGTGATCGAAACACTTCCGGATGGGTTTGAGTTTGAGGATTATTCTGGACTTGTAGAAGTAGAAGGTGACACGGTTGAGTTCGAGTTGTGGGGTGAACCTTCTTTCACTTACACCGTGACCGCACCCGACACAGAAGGCACTTACACATTCAGCGGCATACTCATAGAGGAGGAGAAGAATGAATATGACATTAGGGGCGATACCGAAATAGTAGTAGGAGAAGAAGAAGGTGGCAAAATTACACTACCGACAAACATAACGGCCTGGAAACCCATAGAAGCAGTTGTGAAAAATGCAGTAGGCGAATCAAGAACATTCAACGCCTCCATAAACCAACCAGCCGACATTAGCTGGCAAATAAATGGTACAGAAGTGCAAACAAATGAAAGCGTAACGGATGCCGTCTATACGAACACAAGTTCCGTCATTGGAACCTGGAACGTCTCTGCAATCGCAACGAACGCAACAACAGGGTTGTCAGATGTGCAGACGTGGATATGGCGCGTAACAGCTACATCTGCGGTAAATATAACTTCAACGCCTACTCCTACATCTGCAGTAGCTCCCACACCGTTAGTAACACCAACACCTAAATCAAAACTTTCTCCTCGTCCTACGTCTAGCGCCACACCTACGCCCACGAAGTCAGCCAAGCCAGCCATACCAGGATTCACGCCAGTATTCGCTCTCGCTGCTATCATTGCCGTAGCATACCTGCTGTTGTTCAGAAAAGAAGGAGATGAATGATGATGAGTGTGTATGGGGGTTAGGGTTTAGGGGT
>CBDAFQ010000077.1:0-6411 GCA_965195275.1 uncultured ANME-1 euryarchaeote
TTTTTTTTCAAGCAGAAGACGGCATACGAGATTCGACATGTGACTGGAGTCAGACGTGGCTCTTCCGATCTGAACAAGGTGCAAAGCAATAATACAAGTACCGTTTTTTTTGTATATAAAGTATAGCTTCCTTCTATTTAAGACACAGATTTACACGGATTTACGCAGATTTATTTTAGTTTAACCGTGTTGTTTCTTATCATCTGTGTTAATCTGCTTTAATCTGTGTCTATAAATTATTTTATGTTTTCTCGATCTTTTCTTTTACTTTATTTTTTTTTTTAATGATACGGCGACCACCGAGATCTACACTCTTTCCCTACACGACGCTCTTCCGATCTAAGTATAGCTTCTTTCTATTTAAGACACGGATTTACACGGATTTACGCAGATTTATTTTAGTTTAACCGTGTTGATTCTCATCATCTGTGTTAATCTGCGTTAATCTGTGTCCTATCTCTATCAAAGATAACGATTGGTTGAATGATAGACATAGTAATTTGAGCCCTGCGTCTTAATTTCGAGGCACTTTTTACCCTTGTGTCGTTGATTCTCTAACCACTTTTTCGCCCACTCTTCCATGTCCCCCATATAGAGAAATAGGGAACATACTATTAAAAAGCTTTTTGGTTTTATCCTTTCGTTATGCGAATATATTTAAAGAAAAAGTATGTCTACGGGCGGTCTCGCAAAAAACCCTTTCCTTTCTGCCATTCGGTAAAGCTCATCATGAGCTTTCACTACCGCCTCGGGCATTTCATAAGTGTACTTATTCACGTACATCAATGCGAATTTCTTCACTAGCTCTTTATCCGCACCCCTTGAATATTTCATTGCATATTGCATGGCTTCATCTACGTTCTCCAGTGCATATTGCACGCTTTCTCGCATGGCCGCGAGGAATACACGCTGTTGCTCTTCAGGGACATCCCTCTTTATCGCATTAATGCCCAAGGGCAAAGGCAACTGTGTCTTCTCATGCCACCAATGCCACAAATCAAGGATTTTTATGAGTTCGTGCTGCGGATATGTTATCTGACCTTCATGGATTAGCAGACCAGCATCAACTTCTCCGCTCTTCACTGCTGGTATGACCTCATCAAATCTCATTTCGACCGGCTGGAAATGATCAACAGCTAGCTTCAGCAGCAGGTTCGCTGTGGTGTATCTTCCAGGCACTGCAATTTTCTTGCCTTCTACGGACATATCTCTGCTTCCAACCACTACCGGACCATATCCATCGCCTACGCTTGCACCGGTAGATAAGATACGATATTTGTCATGAAGAAAAGCATAAGCATGGGCTGAGAGCGCTGTGACATCTATTTCGGCATTGAACGCTCTTCTGTTTAGCGTTTCTA
This sequence comes from uncultured ANME-1 euryarchaeote, assembly GCA_965195275.1. Lineage (GTDB taxonomy): Archaea > Halobacteriota > Syntropharchaeia > Alkanophagales > Methanospirareceae > Methanophaga. Next base: position 1,362 of record CBDAFQ010000077.1, read on the forward strand.
TGTCCTCTACTACCTGCTCTATTTCAAAATTGACACTGACTTTACCGCTTAACAATCCGTAAAACATGAATGCGTCATCGGCATCTGGTGTATGTGCTATGATCATGGTTCATTAGTATTTTGCGGTGGGAAGTATAAAAAGGTTATGCGATTGCTCAAAATCTTGTATCATCATCACAAAATCTCATACCTCGTATTCCTTTGTGCCACGGGCCTGCCAACCGATTCTACCGCTTTTATTATCTCCTCAACCCTCGCCGGTTTATGCTCCTTCCCCGCTGCGGTTACAACATTCTCCTCCAGTATCGTCCCCCCGAAGTCGTTCGCGCCAAAAAACAGAGCTAGCTTGCCCACATCAAAATCCTGCGTGAGCCATGACGCTTGCACATTCCTTATAGAACGCAAAACAATACGTGAAACCGCTAACACCTGCAAATATCTCGTTACCGATACGGGCACCTTTATATCTTCATACAGTTCAGTATTCTTCGGCTGAAACGTCCATGGTATAAAAGCAGTAAACCCTTTCGTTTTATTCTGCAAATCGCGTATCCTGAAAAGATGCTCCACGATCTCTTCGTTTGTTTCAATATGCCCAAACATCATAGTTGCCGTTGTCTTCATCCCTATGCTGTGTGCAATTTCCATCACTTCAATCCAGTCATCCGCACCGACCTTATTCGGGCTGATGACCTTACGAACCCTATCAGATAGGATCTCAGCACCTCCGCCAGGCAATGACTCAAGTCCCGTCTCTCGCAACCGTTCAAGTGTTTCTCTTATGCCTATACCTTCGTTCCGCGCAATGAAATATATCTCTGGAGGCGAGAGGCTGTGCAGTTGTACCTCCGGGAATTCTCGCTTTATCGTCGAAAACAAGTCTTCATACCATTCAATGCTGATCTCAGGGTTATGTCCACCTTGGATGAGTATTTGCGTCCCACCAACTGCAACTGTTTCTTCAACTTTCCTTAGAATCTCTTCCTTACTCAGGACATAGCTCTCTTCGCTATTTTTCGCATAAAACGCGCAGAATTTGCAGCTTGATACGCATCGGTTTGTATAGCTTATGTTTCTATCAATAACGAATGTCACAAGCTCGCCACATCTCCTTCTCCTTACTTCATCTGCAATTCTGCCAATAACAGGCAAAGGAATATCGAACAGGTGCTCTGCCTCTTCAAAACTCAAATCTACTCCTTCCAGATTCTTTTCCACATACTCCTTCCATTCAGAGTAATCGGTATTCATGACACTTCTCCTCAAACAGTTCAAGCCCTCTCTTTTCTTTCGCGCCCATCTGGAACGTAAGCGATCTGAAATACCGTGCGAGAAACTCTACGGGCATTCCGAACTTCTTCTCTGCTGCCGATACAATCAGGTCAACATTCTTCTTCCCCCACACGATCGATTCCATCACTTTCCTGTTTATTTCACTCATATCCTCCTCTTTACGCGAAACGGAAATCCCGAACACCATTGGATAGCCAGTTAATTCATGCCATTCCTTGCCCAAATCCATAACCACTTTGTGTGTCATCCTCGCCTTGATAGCCTCATCACCAATAACAAGTGCATGATTGCAACGCTTAAGTAATTCGCTTGCTTTACCCTCGTTCAGCGGTACAATCGTGTTTTTCAGCCCCTTCTCGTGCAAAATGATTTTAAGTAGGTTGAGCGATGTCACTGTTTGATTTGTTACTGCAATAGACTCATTATCGCCATCAAGCATTTTCCCATTCGAAACAAGAACGACACTCAAAACGCTATTCTTCGAGGCGACACAGAAATCATAGCTCTTCAATTTAGCCCTATTCTTTATATAATAGAACGAAGGAACGGGTGCGAAATCTATTCCCCCTTTTTCAAACATCAAGGCAAGCTGCTTTGGCAATGCTTCTATTACCTGCATCCCATTCTGCTCAAGCTGGTAATAGGGTAAGTAGTTATTCACGAACCCGAATTTGCCTATTTTTACGCTCATGGATACACCCTCAAGATATTGTAAAATGTGTCTCTTTCCGCAGGTACTTTATGCATGCCCTTCACAAATCCTATAATCGTATCCCTATGAAGCATAAGTGGCGTTTTAGCACCAGCCGCATGTGTAACCCGCTCCTCCATAATCGTTCCATCCAAATCGTTCGCACCATAATTTAAAGCGACTTGTGCAAGCTTCTCGCCAAGTGCAACCCAGTAAGCCCTTATACTCCTAAAATTACGTAGCACTATTCTTGAAACCGCGATCGTTTTGAGAATATCAATAGGGTTTGTTTTCTCTTTGACTAATCCGGCCGCTGCGAGTTCGGTGTTTTCAGGATAGAAAAGAAGTGGTATGAAGGAGACAAACCCACCTGTTTTCTCCTGCAACTGCCATAGTTTGTCTAGATGAATGGCCCTGTGTTTTGGCTTTTCTATATGGCCAAAGAGCATTGTAGCATTACTTTTTATTCCTATGCTATGGGCCATCTCCATTATATGAACCCATTCATCCGCTTTGAGCTTCTTCGGGCAAATAAGTTCTCGAATCCCATCATCGAGAATCTCCGCGCCACCGCCTGGCATTGCTTGCAAACCGGCGTCCCGCAACCTTGAGAGCACTTCCTCTACACTCATTCCCCCGACCTGCGAAAGGAAGTGTATTTCTGTTGCGGTCAATGCTTTGATGATAACGTGTGGAAACTTACTCTTTATCAGCCTGAAAATTGCCTCAAAGTATTCTATGCTCATTTCCGGATTGAGTGCACCGACAATATGGAGCTCAGTAGCCCCCTTTTTTACCGCTTCTGCAACTTTCTCAAGCACATCCTCAACGCGCATAAAATACGCATCAATATCTCCCACATCGCGGTAGAAAGCGCAGAGCGGACATCGTGAAACGCATATATTCGTATAGTTTATATGTCTGTTAACAACGAACGTTACAATGTTTCCATTCCGCCGATTGATAGAATCTGCAACTTCTCCAAGCTCATGGAGGTCAAGTTCAAAAAGTTTTTCAATATTTTTCGGTGTCCATTCCACCATTTCTGTGTTGCACTAATATTTGATAATATAGTTATAGTCTATCACCCGCTCATATAAACATATTCTTTTATGTACATATTCACCGATGAATATAACATATCGCGTGGCAATTCGAGCAGGGAACATGTTCTATAAGGAGCAAGAACGCATAATATTCAACTAAAATTACTTATTGACACAGATTAACACTAAAACTTTTTAGAAAAAAAGTTATTTCTTTAGTCAAGTTTTCTTTTCTAAAGAAAAGTTGTTGGTAAAGCTTTTAAAACTTTTTTATTGTATATAAAGTATAACTTCCTTCTTTAAGACACAGATTTACACTGATTTACGCAGATTTATTTCAGTTTAACCGTGTTGATTCGTATCATCTGTGTTAATCTGCATTAATTCGTGTCAAAATTTATTTTTTCTTGAAGAAAGGTTTGTGTAAATCTGCGTCTTAAATAAATAGCTAGAAGTTATATGCGTTATATACAACGAAAAACAGTAGTAAATTGAAACTATGACCGAAGCAATAGTACCATTTTTAATAGCCATTTGCATATTCCTGGTTTTGACTGCCGCCATTTATCGTTTCAGTCGGAAATTCATTTTACCTGCGGAGACGCTAATGATGATCTTTGGCGCCATTGCCGGCATATTACCGATTGATATTGTTACTGTTGATGAAATCTATTATTTTTTTACAACAGAATTTTCCGACGTAATCTTACTTGTTTTCATTCCGCTTTTGATCTTTGAGTCAGGACGGAAATTAACATTAGTGGAACTAAAAAAGGAAGCAGTGCCCATCGGTTTTTTCGCGATCATCGGTCTGGTAGTCACGATATTCTTGATAGGCATACCCTTTGGTTTTATCTTTGGTGTGCCGTTAATAGACGCACTTTTGTTTGGCGCTATTTTAGCGGCTACCGATCCGGTCGCAGTAGGAGCTATTTTCAAACGATTCCCAATACCACCCCGTCTAAATGTGATTATAGAAGGCGAATCGCTCTTCAATGATGGCACATGCGTTATTTCCGTTAATATACTAAAAAATATCATCTTTTTAGGCGTTGCTTTTTCTCTTCTTGGAGCAACACTTTCGCTCCTCTGGTCATTAGTAGGAGCTATCTTACTTGGAACTGTTTTGGGATGGCTGACCGCAAGACTGTCACGACTCTGGAAAGATGATGAACTGGTGGTACCCACGATTACGGTAGCACTTGCAATAGGGAGTTATTTAATTGCGGATTGTTTTTTACATATTTCCGGTGTAGTTGCGACTTTATTTGCTGCATTAGTATTCGTATATACCGAGCAGAAGAAACTGGCCAAAACCGAACGATTACTGTTTCATAGTTTCTGGGATTATCTTGGATTTATGACAAATAGTCTACTATTTTTCTTAGTGGGTGTTCCTTTGATTTACCATTTTTTCGACATCGAGGGTAACTGGCTTGCTGTTTGTATCATACCCATAGCTATTGTTATTATCTCACGTGCGATTGTTGTCTATGGCGGCAGTGGCGTATTGCGCATATTCAGACTCAAAATACCGGTCTCATGGCAGAATGTACTTACGCTCGGAGGCATAAGAGGCGGAATTGCTGTCGCTTTAGTTCTTTCTCTGCCCGCAACATACCAGTACAAAGAAATTTTCGTTATGATTATCGGTATAGTGATCGCTATTAATCTTGTCCTCAATCCAATTCTGCTTCATGAGTATTTGAAGAGCGCAAAACTACCTTCATAGCGTTGATTCTCGGATGCGAGACAGCAGCAGACTTAGGTATAGATATACGCTATGTGGGCGTGGGAATTGCAAGTGTTATAGTTGCACTGGGTATTTTTATCCATCTGGGTATGCATAAGAAGGAAGAAGAGGGCGGGTAAGGGAACTCCCAGTAAATAGTTAACCCAAAAAGTTTTGATAATTATCATACCTAGACACGGATTTCACAGATTTACACAGTTGCTACAGTCAGGATTTTCAAGTTTTTACTGGTTCATAGAATCGAAATAAAAAAATCTATTATTACAG
>CBDAFQ010000078.1:0-17329 GCA_965195275.1 uncultured ANME-1 euryarchaeote
CCTGCGGGCAGAGTCTCCACCACCGTGATCGGATTAAGTATGCAGTCGCCAGTGTTTGTGACGTTTATTTTGTATGTCACGTCTGTACCAGGAGCACCTTCGGTTGGGGTTGCGGTCGTATGCACAGCTATAGCGGGAGAGAGCGCGGTTATCGCATAGTAAGCATCGTCTGTGACGGCAGCGCCATGAATAGGTTTCCCTTCTGCGGATACCGTACTATTCAGCTTGCCGGAAGCAGCAGGATCAATGTGTGCAACCAGCGTTAGCGTCTTCGATTCGCCAGCAGCTAAAGGTCCTATGTTAGGCCAGGTAATTAGACTGGCAGATACGTTCGCTACGGGAGTGGCCGCGACAAAGCTCATGCCTGCGGGCAGGGTCTCCACCACCGAGACAGGATTCAGTGCACAGTTACCGGTATTGTTGACGGTAATGATGAACTTGACAAGGGTAGAAGGTGCACCCTCTGTGACGTTACCTACTTTAGTTACTGCTATGTCTGGTTGTGTTACCAGGGGATACCAATCGCCACCACCTTTTATATTCCCTGCGGCGTCATATGGGAGCAAAGTATCTCCAAAGCCATCGCCATTCAAATCAGCGCCTGCATAATCAGACCAGTAGTTACCACCAATATAAGGTCCGCCAAGGATGTTTATTCCTACTGTTTTTGTGCTGTTAATTTTATTGTTTCCATTGATCCAGGCGTTGTTCACATTGTTAAAGTAGTTGTTGTAGATCCGGTTGTAGTTGCTCGAAGCCTTCAGGCAGATGCCGTCTTTTTTGTTTGAGTATACAGAGTTACCAGAGAACGTGTTATAGTTGCTTGAATCATGCAGGTAGAAGCCCCTGCGGTCGTTTGAGTTAACAGTGTTGCCCGAGAGCATGTTGTTACTCGAAGTCCAGAGGTGGATGCCATCTTGATTGTTCGAGCTTACAGTGTTGCCCGAGAGCATGTTGTTACTCGAAGACAACAGACGGATGCCATCTTGGTTGTTCGAGTTAACAGTGTTGCCGTAGAGCATGTTATTGCGTGAACTAGCCAAGCTGATCCCGATACTGTTGTTCGATACGATATTGTCATAAATGCTACAGTTATCTGCGATACCGCTAAGGTATATCCCTGACCGCATATAGCCCGTTGCCCCAGTCACCGTAAACCCGCTTATCTCTACATGGTCCACAGTCACTTCAAATACGTGTTCATCGGGATCAAATGCCCGAACCGTAGTCGTGGCGGGACCGTTCTCCGAGCAGATTTTCAAGCGCTTGTTCACTACTATATTCCCTGTGTATGTGCCATTGCGTACGAGGATAGTGTGGCCGTGATCCGCATTGTCAATCGCATCTTGAATCGTTTTAGGATTACTAAGCGCGTAAATAGTCGCGGCATCCGCAGTTACTGTAGTAATAGCAGCAAAGAACAGAACCGCCAAAGTTATCATTAATAATATAATATTCCATGATCCGCTTTGTGTCATGCGCTTCATCATATTTTCTTTCTGTTCTGTTTGGATATGTTATGTTAACTAAGGAACAGCATCGTATAAAAGCGTACATGGCCATGAGTTTTAGACTTTACCGCGTAAGCGTTTACGTAGCGCAGTTTTGATAATATTAACGAGCTTTAAATTCCGTCCCGTAGTAGGCCACTCCATGCCACGCTTCTCGTTAATAACCGAACTAAGCATCAAATCCGCCTTTGGTTTCAGTTGCATCAATCGTTCATGCCGCACGTTGGCATTAGTTATCGTTTCTATCTCGTCTATCGCCGCTGTGAGCTCAATTGCGAGTTTTATCTTTTCTTCCCGCGCTATGTATGAATCATGGTCGATCAACCCGCAATTCGCCTTCTGACGGTTCAGCCGCAACCCAGCCTGGTAAGTGCAATCCACGAGTTTATCTCGGGCCATCCATTTGGTCTCGTAATTCAGGATATACTTCCAACTTGGAGATAACATCGCTCTTCGGTACTCCTCAAAGGTTTTGAGTAGGATCTTATATCCGAACTTTTCCGGATTCTCATATGCTATGCAGCCGGGATCAATGAAAGGGGAATAGGGTAAGATAAATGGTACGACTTTCGTTCCAAATTCATTCATCAGGTGCCCGCAGTAATCAACAGTCGCCATAACCGAGTCGCAGGTTTGATGTGGCAGACCAAGCATGAAGAAGAGATCGAATTTGCGGCAGCCCAAATCCAACGCCCATTTTATGTTCGCTTCTATTCCCGAATTGTTGTATTGTTTCCCCACTATCGCTCTTATTTGCTCGTCATGAGTATCAGGAGAGAGTTCGAAGTTGAAATTATCAATAGAGTCGGCCACAACCTCGAAATATTCCTTTGGTGCGGTATCGAATAGCTCGAGCACCACAGGATTCACTATTTTCAGTCTTTTTAAACCTTCTAAGACGGTGTATGCATATTCGTCTCCCGCCTGTCTGAGATCACCAATGACAAATATGGGCGCTTTTGTGTAGTCTATGATTTTTGTGATGTCCTCGACTATCAATTTCGGGTCTCGGAAGATAGCTTTCTTGCGATTACAGTATCCAGCGAGTGCGTTTTTGGAGCCGCCGCAGAAGATACAATTGTGCATACAGCCACGACATGTTATCACTGCCATTATCGGATAGCTAAGCCACTCACGCGACCACCCGTGGTAGGGGAGGAGACTTTTCAAGTCACGGTATTTCAATGCTGATCTGAAAACATTCACATAGTTATTTGAGAATTTCACTTCGTTGGGTACATGAGAGAGTGGATTTATATGCACTTCCTCGTCCTTCCAGACCAGGTTCGGAATATCCGATAGGGTTGCTAGGTCAAAAGATCGGCTAATGATCGCCTGCATGAGCTGTAGGAGCGGTTCTTCAGTCGAATCACCTCTTATGATGAAATCAACTTCTGGATAGCGAATCAGCTCGCGGTGGAAGTAAGTTGCAGAAAGCCCACCGAAAATGACTGGTATGTCTGGATGATACCGTTTACATATCTTTGCTATTTCAAGGCTGCCTTGCGCATGTGCTAACCAGTGAAGATCAATGCCAAACGCTTTTGGCTTTAGCTTGCGTATCATCATTTCAGCATCAAAATCAGCACTGCCGAGCATTCGTGCCGCTAAATTTATTATCCGCACATTTAGCCCTTCGCTCTCTAAATGCTCCATCAGCGATATGAATCCGACTGGATACATCTCGAATAACGGCGTTGATGGCACTCCATCTGCAATAGGGCCGTACATGAAAAAAAGCTTCCTGAAATCATATACCGCAGGCGGATGTAGCAGGATCAAATGCGGATTAGCGGCACCTATTTTCATTGTTTATAACAACTAATAGTGCGTTGGATACTTATATTCATCTGTCTTTATAAATGGCGTAATTAGCATATAACTTTAGAAAGCTCACCAATTGATTCGAGGACATAATCAGCCTTCGAGAAATCCTGCTTCTTTGTATGTTGATTGGGTACCGCCACGCAGTTCAATCCCGCTGATTTTGCTGCTCTTACACCTATTTCTGTATCTTCTACCACAATTATTTCATCGTGGTTATAGCCAAGTTCATCATGTGCCTTGATATATATTTCAGGATTCGGTTTTCGCTCTGATACATCCTCCCGGGTTAATACCAGTTTGAAGTAGCCCAGAAGCCGGAATTTTTGCAGAAAATTCTGTACTGAATCGTTTGTGGACGTAGTTGCAAGTGCGAGAGTTATTCCGCAGTTCTTCATCGTCTCCAAAGTCTCTTTCACTCCTGGGAGCAGTTTAGACGTAGAATACCAGAGTTCACGATAAAGCCGCTTCTCATCTTCTAGAATCAATCGTTGCTCTTCTTCGGAGATATCAAATTGCTTAGCGAAGAGACTTATACGGTCTGCAGGATGCCATCCAATGATATATTGTTCATCGGCTTTTGTAATCGAATATCCAAATTTTTTGAATACGCGAACGGATATAGCCATATCCCGTCCGACAGAATCTAATAGTACTCCATCCAGATCAAATATTATTGCTTTTATCATATCATATCATATCATAACTGATTGTAGAAGATATAATATTTATTTGGTAAAGCTTTTAAAACTTTTTAATTGTCGCTTGTCTTACGAATTGCACGAGCTCTGCGTACTTACCTATCTCTTCAAGCAGCGGATGCCCATCCCAACTGCTATCATATTGGAAGACGAAATTCGCTTTCCCTTTGTTCAGCGCCATCAATTTCAATACATTCTGTAATGCAACAGTCTTAGCTTCGGTATCTATCACAACTGGTATTTCCGATTGGCCCACCGGATAACTTTCGTTCAGTTCAACCGGGTAAGGACCAAACGGTGGTTTCATAAGAAATACATGGTCAAACTTTCCCCGTTCCGATTCTTCTTCTGTCGTTATCAAGACACGACCAGATATATCGAATCTGTTCAGCCGGTTAGAGTATCTCAATACTTCGGGTCTATGTGCGGAAAACTCACTGAGATAGAAGAAAGGGCGTTTCGTAGCGGGATCGTATTTCTCTATCTCTGCCGAATAGTTCGTTATACGTTTCAATGCGTCCACTAAAGATGGGTATGCCCTGCATCGTCTCTCGCATAGCTCCCACAAGCTGCCCTCTGCTATACTCTGCTTTACCATTCGCATCTCCTCAAAAGTAACCCACAAGTTATGCGCTGCCAGTAAATCTTTACTCTCTCGCAGCTCAGTTACACTGTATGTGGTGCATACAGGACAGGAACAAGGCAAAACCCGTAAATTCTCTAGCTTCTTCGTGCCGTCACACGTTAGATACCGCTTACCCTTTGCGTAGATCGCATATGCAGCAGAATCGAAGAGGTCACAGCCCAGAGCAACAGCTAAAGAGAAGAGCATTGGATGGCCCGCGCCGAAAAGATGGACGGGTGCGTTCAGCGGTAAATTCCGCTTCGATGCCATAATTATATCCACCAGTTTATCGAATCCGTGTGATTCCAGCAGTGGCACTACACCGCCTATTGCATAGAGATCAAACCCGAGTTCCGCAGCATGGCGCGCGCTCTCCTCTCGCAGATCTACGTACGTAGAACCCTGCACAACGCCTGCAAGCAGGTTATCCTGTGTTAGATTTCTAGCTTCTCGCAGCCTGCTCAAAGTCACCTCTAAATCTTCTTTCGCTCGTTTCCAGTTCACGTATGGCGGTGTCGGGACATCCAACGGCACACACACATCTGAGCCTATACTGCGCTGAAACTCTAATATTTCGCTGTTGCTTACCTCTACGTCTTTATACTCGTAGAGTTGATAAGACCCGGAATCGGTCATTATCGGTATCTCCGTACCTAAAAGCGAATGAATGCCGTTTCTTTGCGCTTTGTCTCGCAAGTCTCTGTTCCTGTAAATTATATACGCATTTGTGATAAGTATCTCGGCGCCGTACTTCTTCATTTCCGATGCCGCAATTGACACGATATTCGGGTTTATTACAGGCATAATCGTCGGCGTCTCGATGTCTCCGTGCGCCGTGCGAAGCTTGCCTATTCTTCCCATTAAGTCCTTGTGCAGTATTTCAAACTTGGTCATGGCTAATCATAATCCTTTGTACATAAATGAACTATGATATTTCTTTGGTAAAGTTTCCTTATTGAACGGGGTTTTTTAAAAAATGATAAGAGACGATTAAGTAGAGAAGGAAAGTGCATCTGAATTTGTAATAGTAGCCTTTAAGATATTCTTTATATGATACAGTCAATATTCCTGCTCGCGATCGCTCAATGCGGCTACGCAATCCTCAGGCACTATTAGCTCATATCCTCTATGGGCTGCGTCTATTGCAGTATGCATCACGCATATATTCGTAGCGACACCGACTATTATCAATAGTCTTATTCCTTTCTCTTTTAGATGTGCATCGAGATCAGTGCCAAAGAACGCGCTATATCTCTGCTTTCTTATTACATGCGCTTCTTTTAAATGAGGCAAGAACACATCTATTACCTCTGCACCCGGGGTCTCGCGAACACAATGCTGTCCCCATATCTCAAACTCGTTGTCGTCATGCGAATGCCAATCTTGTGCGAATATCAGATGCACATTTTTTCGTGTTGCTCGCTCTATTAACCCGCGTATTCTTGGTATTATCTCGTTTACTGTGTCACCGATAAACAAAGCAACATCTTCGTTGCAGAAGTCCTTCTGCATGTCTTCAACAATCAATGCACACTCCTCTGAAACCACTATTTTTTCGGGCATAAATTTCAATCACCATTGATACGTACTCTCTCGGAAGTTTAAAAAACTTATTTTGCTATAGGATCCACATATCCTTTTCATGTTGTGGCGATATAATTCCAACAATCGGAACTTCTCTCGAATCATCAAGCAGGAATGAATAATCGGCTATCCGAGAGGTTAAAAGGACTTTCAGTGCAGGACCACCAATTTAATATGTGATATAGCCCAGCGACACATATAACCAATTACTATAATAGACTTGTTGCTATTATAAGAACAAACGAATTGGTTTTCTGAGCCCACCGGAAGAAGGTAAAAGGCACGATTGATGTGGGAAAAATAGAGAAGATGATAACCATTAAATGTGCTACATGCGGAGAAAAGGTATTTAGATACCAAAAAATAGGAAAAGGAAGGTTATGGCATTGCTGGAAAAGCAGGATTGTCCGAGACTATTCCATTAAAGAAGGGAAGAGAATTAAGTGTAAATGTGGTAACTTAATAGGGTTGGACGAAGGGAAATGGATTAAATTAAAGAGACAATCATTCAGCTATTCTGGAACGAAGTTAACCAAATAATTGGAGCTAATTCTCGCCTTTCGACAATTATCATCCCTATTCCCTCCCGCTCCACCACTCGCCATTACCGATTATAACACGATCATAAAGATGAATTCTCGATGCGGAATTCTTTATCGCCGCTTTGAAAATATCTCTTGGTGTGCGGTAGATTGGGAGAGATATTTGGAGAGATACTTGGAGAAATCCCTGAGTTTGTGGACCAGATAAAGGCTGTTGCAGCAACTGCGAAGGAGACAATGCGAAAGTGATTTTAACATTTCTTGGTGTTGGCGAAGCCTTCTGGCAGTTTGCAAACACATCAATTTTAGTTGACGGTAAATTATTGCTCGATTGCGATTTTAAAAAACGGTAAAAAAATGACTTATACGTCTGATGGCGCCCCAACCGAAGACACTGTCTCTATTGCAAGAGATTCTGACCTCTTAATTGCGGAAGCGTACAGCGAAGGGTTTTCAGGTCATTCTTCAGCAGTTAAAGCGGCTGAACTCGCCTTTCGCTCACATTCCAAATCGCTCGCTTTGGTTCACATAAGTAGAAATAAGAATGGAGAAGAAGAACTGGAGAAAGCGAAGAGGAAATTCAAAAACTCGTTCCTATCCACAGACTCGCTTACCGTGACGATCTGATTGACATCCTCAAATTTTTGTTTGCATTTTGCATTTTGCATTGTCAGCAAAAAAACCATCGGTTTTTTGTGCCGTGCTGACTAGACTAGACACCCCTGTTGAAATGCCCCCGTGTGTGCTTCCGCAGTACTGACTTTTTAACCGGTTTTCCATCTAGGATATACCGGTACAGACGAATTATCTTCTCTGCTTTCCCGTCTGTAAGGTCAATAAAGAATTTGTTTATACCCGAATCCAGGAGCATTGTTACGTCGTTGAAGATACCAATGGGCAAGCTGTTAAGTATCTGAGTGTAATTGAATTCCTTTCGTACTGGAAAAGCAAAACCACGTTCGTCCTTCAGTGATCTCACTTTAAGCGGATATTTGGTGGTCATAAGTACCGGTCTGCCATGAACGAGAACCGCGAAATTTTTGTTCTTAAATTCCTGGAGCTCCTCGCAATTGAGTTCCAGAGAGATTATCGGAACAGCACCCGTAACAAAAGCCAGGTCTATATCGTTAAATACGTTAGCGGAATAGTCGAGATAAATTTTTGGTTTTGATAGCGCAGATAAAAGCCCGCAGTTTCCGAGCAGTACCGCCTCTGAATCCTTCACCATGCTTATAGCGTACTTTGCATTGGAGTCCGACAGGATCCGAGGGATATAGGGTAACGCATCGGCATCGTGAAAATCGTGTGCGAAGACCGAGTAAAAGACATAGTCTGCACCTGCTCTTGATGCGCCTATTGCGTCCTCTTTAGAATATACCTTTGCTAATATCTCAAGACCGTCGGATTCAGTCTTTTCGATTTGAGGTATTTGTAGCCACTGCTTTGATCTTACCTGCGTGTCTATTTTGGGTTTTGGCTTTAACGGTGCATATTGGGTCTTCTTCCGCGACGAGGTCTTGTAGATTCTATCACCTGTATCTGCGCGAATGAACAGTTTTATTCTTTCGCCCGTACATGCTGAAGCGACCGAGCCGCCGTCTTTTTCCACTCGCTTTATAACCGCACCATCAATCCCTTTTTTGGTCCAGATGCTTATCCCGTCACTAACCGCGAGGTCTTCATGCAGTGTAATCATAGTGTCCTCTTCAATCAGACCCAGAAAGACACCACGGTTCTTCGGGCTGTCATCGGCTATGATCTCCCGTGCACCGAACATGTAGCCCTCGGTAAATCCGCGATTGAAAACAAGTGCTAACTCCTTCAATTCCTGTTCCGGCAGCCTGAAATTCCCAGCATAATACGAATCCACCGAAAGGCGGTAGACACGCGTTGCAAGCGCAGTATACTGTGGACTTCTGAGCCGCCCCTCGATCTTTAATGCTGTCACGCCTGCCGCTATTATCTCTGGAATCTTGCCGGCGAGGCATAACTCCTTTGTGCTCAACAGGTAGCTGTTGTTGTATCTCTTTCGGCACGGCTGTGCGCATACACCGCGGTTTCCGCTTCTGCCGCCTAATAAACTTGAGAAGAGACACTGGCCACTGTAACTGAAGCATAAAGCACCATGGACAAATACATCTGTCTCTAGCCCTATCTTGTCGACAAAATATTTTAGCTCTGCAAGAGAAAACTCCCTTGGAATCGTGACCCTATCGGCACCGGAAAGTAACGTAGAAAAGTAAGTGTTTGTTATCCCTGCCTGCGTTGACATATGGATTCTCAAATCTGGGAATGCATCTTTAAGTATGCGTGCAAAAGAGATGTGCTGGATTATTATTCCGTCTATGCCACTGGCATATGCATCGGATATTGTATTGAAGAACTCATGCAGTTCACTGTTTTTTATAAGGATATTAAATGCGCCGTATGCGCGTACACCATTATCATGTGCGTATGCAACGGCATCACGGAGCTGTTTTACACTGAAACTCTCTGCACGCTGTCTCGCATTGAAGCTACCAACGCCGAAATAGACTGCATCTGCTCCGTTTTCTACTGCTGGCTTGAGCGATTTAGGACCTCCTACTGGTGACAGAACTTCTACTTTTTTCACTATAATATAACATATAAGTTATGTGACATATCATATCATGAAAATATCTAAGAAGGTCTTCTTCTCGTGCTCGATGCGTGGCGGATTTGGACGAGTCACACAGGAAGAGCTGAGGAAAATACCGGATATAATAGAAGAGCTGGGGATGGTGGTGATAAGCAGACATCAAACGAGCGAACGATTTATGGAAAATGAGTCGCAATTGACAGATAAGGCAATTCACGATCGTGATTACGGATGGCTTAATGATGCAGACATGGTAATAGCAGAGATAACGAACCCGAGCCTCGGTGTCGGTGCGGAAATATCAGATGCGGTTAACCTGGGTATTCCTGTGTTATGTGTATATAGAACAGAGTATGAACGCCAGATTTCGGCCTATATACGCGGTAAAGCGGGTGTTGTGTGTATGGCATATTCAGATCATGACGAGCTGAAAGATGAGATCAGGGCTTTTATGTGTTGATTCTTAGATGTGCATATTATATATATAGGTAACTTTTTATCAATAGTAGTAGGTGATAAATTTGGTTTGGATACCATAAAATGTTTGTACCTATGACAAAAGAAGAAGACCCAAAAGAGGAAAAGCCACCGCGGTTATCTGTTGAAATTTTAGATAAACTGACAGCTTTGATGATAACTGGATTTGGCTTGGTTGCTGCTTTGGCCTGGAATGATACGATCAAACTCCTTTTCAAAGAGGTTTTTGGTCCGCAAGAAACTTTGTGGGCAATGTTTGCCTATGCGATTTTTGTCACTATTTTAATTGTTCTCATCACTATTTATTTATCACGACTTTTACGAATAGCAAAAGAAAAAGAAAAGAAAAGGTCTTGGGGCGCTTCAAATAAATAGTTCACCATCAATTCTTCTTGCCAGCCCGCTAAGACGATTAGTTCAAAATCCTAATGTTTGAAAGAAAGGTTTGTAAAAGATGCGCACCTTAACAGTATTAGATGCAAGTAATAGAAGTAACGGATTTGACAAAGCGGTTCAATAGCAAAGGTATTAGCTTTGCTGCTGTGGATCAGATCACTTTTACAGTAGAAGAGCGCGAGATAGTTGCTTTACTGGGTCCTAATGGTGCCGGTAAGACGACATTGATAAAGATTCTGACCACATTGTTGAAGCCCACATCGGGAATGGCGAAAGTAGCGGGCTTCGATGTTACCAAGGATAAGGAAAAGGTAAGGGCGAGCATAGGAATTGTATTTCAAGAACCCGCTTTGGATCGGAGATTGACAGGCCGCGAGAATTTGGATTTCCATGCACGTATGTACGGGATAAAACGTGGCGAGCGGGAGCGGCGTGTTGCAGAATTGCTAAAGCTAGTGGAACTGGAAGAGAAAGCGGACATCGTAGTGGACAAGTATTCAGGCGGTATGAATCGCCGCTTAGAACTTGCAAGAGGCTTCATACACCACCCCAAAGTACTGTTCTTAGACGAACCCACTTTGGGCTTGGATACGCAAACGCGAAGACGGACGTGGGATTACATAAAGGAATTAAACGAAAGAGAAGGAGTAACGATTGTATTAACCACGCATTATATGGAAGAAGCGGATTATCTCTGTGATCGTGTAGGGATTATAGACAGGGGCAAGATAATTGTACTTGACAGCCCGAGAAAGTTGGTGGATTTGATCGGTTTGGATTTAGTCACATTGGAATTGAACACCCCGAATGCGGCGGCTATTTTTGAAAATCTTGATTTTGTTACGGACGTCCAGGCGCATAACGGCTTTGTAACGTTGAAAATGGAGCGAGCGGACTTACGAATACCAACAATAATGGAACATGCACGCGAATCGGGACTAGAGATAAAATCGGTGAATATGAGGAAGCCTAGCTTGGAGGATGTCTTTTTGCATTTCACTGGACGGAGGATAAGGGAATGAAACTGACATTAAGTGTCCAAGCAATCTACGTGCTGTGGCTGCGAGAGATGAAAGGCATGTGGCGTGCAAAGAGCAGAGTTGTTGGCTCTTTAGGGATGCCCATTTTCTTCCTCATATTTCTGGGCTTAGGGTTAGAGCACGCCTCTATGCCAGGACTGCCAGCGGGAGTAGATTATGTCGCTTTTCTCACGCCCGGGATAATCGGCATGACCTTGCTCTTCAGCTCGATGTTCGCGGGCATTTCCGTGCTCTGGGACAAGGAGTTTGGATTTCTGAAGGAGGTGATGGTGGCGCCGGTATCGCGACTTTCTATTGTCTTAGGCAGAACAGCAGGAGGCTCTACCGTTTCGATAATGCAAGGGCTCTTAATCTTAGCGCTCAGCACGTTGCTAGGCTTTAAAATCAGCGGTGTGATACCGGTTATGCTCGCAATAGTATTCATGTGTTTGATTTCGTTTACCTTTATTGGCTTGGGTTTGGTCTTCGCGTCACGGATGCGAGACATGCAAGGGTTTACATTGATTGTAAACTTTGTCATGTTCCCTACCTTTTTACTATCCGGTGCGTTATTTCCCGTACAGGATCTGCCGTCCTGGCTTGTTCCCGTTTGTTATGCGAATCCGTTAACGTATGGTGTGGATGGTTTAAGGGGCGTTTTACTCGGTGCAGAAGCTTCCGTAGTCCCTATACTGCTCGATTTTGTTCTGATTACTGTGTTTTCGATCGGCATGGTGGGCATTGGTTCTTATTTATTCGAAAGCACAGAGGTGGAACGGTAGATTTTAGGAGGGCTTATTTATGTTAGTGCCTGAAGAATCAAGAAAGCAGAATATCCAATTAAAATTAATTATTTATTGACACAGATTAACGCAGAAGAAATTAAATCCGTGTAAATCCGTGTCCTAAATTAAATTTATAGGTGGAAGTTATACTGTATATACATTTAAATAACTGGCCGCAGATATTATTCACAAATGATGTGGTACGTAACATGGGCAGTGTAAAAGACCTATTAGTTATTGCGCAGCCGAGTAAAAACAAACCCGGAACGGCACAATTTGTGTTTTCGGACAGATACTCGGTATTTGATTGGGGTGAGATGCCGGACCTTATACAGGATAAAGGCGCCGCTATATGCATAACAACCGCATATTTCTTCGAGAAAATGGAAGAAATGGGTATACCGACCCATTACCGGGGATTGGTAGAAGGAGACGAAATAAAGAGATTAGCGGCTTTGAATTCACCGCAATCGCGCATGGAACTAAACCTATTACGGGTCTTAAAGCCACGCATCATAGGTGATACATATGACTATTCCATTTACAAAGAGGAAAGGACGAATATTCTCATCCCACTTGAGATAATATATCGCAACTCGCTGCCGGAAGGTTCGAGTGTGTTCAGGCGATTAAAAGCAGGAAGTTTGAGCTTAGAAGATATTGGCTTGGACAAAATGCCATATCCGGGACAGGTTTTAGAACGACCAGTGCTGGATGTCTCGACAAAGCTGGAGACGAGCGATAGGTACATCAACTGGAACGATGCGAAGAAACTTGCAGGTCTGAACGAAGCCGAACTCGAAGAAATAGTGAGTATAACATTACGCATAAATGAACTCATCACCAGAGAGGCAAGAAGGGCAGGACTTACAAACGAGGATGGCAAGCTAGAATTTGGCTTTGATGAAGCTCGGAACCTGATACTGGTAGATACTTTGGGCACTTTGGATGAATGTCGTTTTACGTATGACAGGCTGCCAGTGAGTAAAGAGATAGCACGGATATTTTACCGGAATACCAACTGGTATGACGCGGTCGAAGCGTCAAAAAAGGATGATAAAGTCGGATGGAAAGAATTAGTAGCGATTGAACCGCCAGCGTTGCCGCCCGCACTCAGAGATGCGATCTCGATGCTTTACAAGGCCAGTTGTAATGAGATGACGCACCGGATTTGGTTTGATGATGTTCCCGCTGTGAAAGAGATAGTGGAAGAAATAAGGGTGATTCTTGACAGTGCCGTGAATAGCTAATATTTTAATTAATACTGAGTGCATATCAAAGTATAGTATATCAGTCAAAAATCCGATAGATGTGATTAAAACAGAAGCAAAAGCGGATAGCATGTTATAGTAAAGTAAAGAAGGAAAAACGGTGATTGTAAATAAATGTTCCTCGAATTCAAAGCAGAAGTGGAAAAAGTGCTGAAGCAAGCATTAGCAAGTTATGAGTACAAGGACCTGGAGATAGTGGAAAGCGACCATGCGGACATCGCATCCACCGTTGCTTTCTCCTTAGCTCGCAGTTGCAAAAGAGCACCGAAAGAGATAGCAGAGGATATAGTAAATCATCTGCCGGCAGAGAACACATTAATCTCCCATGCCGTTGCTACTGGACCATATATCAACTTCTATGTGAGCGAGTTCTTCTTGCATAAGACGTTGCAGAGGCTAAGGGCCGGGTTAGAGCCCGTTGATAAGAATAGAGGTAAGATTATTATTGAGCATACCTCTGCAAATGCCGATGGGCCATTGCATATAGGGCATCTAAGAAACGCTATTATTGGTGACGTTCTGGCGCGCGTGCTAAAACGTGCCGGGTTTGATGTGGAAACACAATATTACGTGAATGACCTGGGCAGGCAAATAGCAGTAGCCGTATGGGGCGCGGGAAGAATGGCATTCGCTACAGATAAAAAAGGTGACCATGCTGTTGCCGACGTCTATATCGCTGCGAACCGTGAGTTAGAAGAGCACAGCGAATATGTAAATGCCGTGGAGGAGCTAATGCGTAAGTACGAGGCGGGAGATGACGCTACGGTCAGGCGCTATGAAACCGTAGTGAATACATGTCTCACAGGGGTAAAAGAAACGCTGAAGAGACTGAATATCAAACATGATCTATTCGTCCTGGAGGGTGAATTTGTACGTAGCGGGGCCGTGGACGCGGTGGTGAACGAGTTAATGCAGAAAGGCGATGTTAAATTAGATGGGACTGCACTGTTATTGCAATTAGAGGGCATTGAGAAGGAATTGGTAATAAAACGATCTGATGGGACTTCGCTTTACACCACTCGCGACCTCGCATATCACCGCTGGAAGAGTAATCGATGCGACCGGATGATAGACGTATTTGGAAAGGACCACGAGTTGGTCTCGCAGCAATTGACAAAAGCGCTGGCACTACTGTCAGTAAAAGCGCCGGAATATGTCATTTTCGCGTTCGTTTCTTTGCCTTCCGGCTCGTTATCCACACGTGCAGGCAGATATATCTCAGCGGACGAGTTAATAGAGAAGATCGAGGAGCGTGCATATTACGAGGTGGAAAAGCGGCGGGACGATTTGGACGAGGTAAAGAAGCCGGAAATCGCGCGGATTGTTGGTATAGGTGCATTGAGGTACGATATGGTGAAAGTATCACCGGATAAGCATATAGTGTTTGATTTTGATGATGCTCTGGACATAGAGAAAAAAGGTGCGCCCTTTGTTCAGTATTCTCATGCACGTGCATGCAGCATTTTACGGGCTGCTGCGGCAAAAGGCGTTCTTACCGACGATGAATACGACTCCGCTCTGCTGCGTGAAGATAGTGAGCTAGAATTGATAAAGATGTTATCCAAATTTGACTATCTCATAGAGGCTGTGGCATCCGATTTGAAACCGCATCGGATTGCTAAATACGCACGTGAGCTCGCAGAGTATTTCAATCTGTTTTATCGATATTGCCCGGTGTTAAATGCCGATGAAGAGCATAGAAAGGCGAGGTTGGCGCTCGTTGACTGCGCAAGAGTTGTCTTA
Source organism: uncultured ANME-1 euryarchaeote (assembly GCA_965195275.1). GTDB lineage: Archaea > Halobacteriota > Syntropharchaeia > Alkanophagales > Methanospirareceae > Methanophaga. The sequence continues at coordinate 15,099 of CBDAFQ010000078.1, forward strand.
AGTAACGTCTTGGACGTGCTGGGTATAAATGCGCCGGAAGAGATGTAACCAGTGTTTTGAGCTGATGTGTGTTCGGTTAAGTATTTATTTAGGGCACACAAAACCAAAAGAAAAGAAAAGAGTATCATACAAAATGTATTTTATGGACACAGATTAACGCAGATTAACGCAGATGAAAATCACAAACTTCTAATTAATTTCGGGCGCTTTGCTCTGCTCTGCCCTGTGACGGTAAAACGTCATATTTAAGAACGACAAAAAAGATAAATCAGTGTGAATCCGTGTCGGAAATGAGTTGTTATTCTAAAAGCAAGATGCAACATATAGCTATAAGTGAAGGCATATATAAAAGCGTATTATAGAAGGTGTAGTCGGGGTGCATAGGCGAAGGAGGTCGGGTAATAAAAAATGAAGAGAGAGATGGTTATTGAACGGTGGTTGGCAGGATTTGCACTGATAGCAGGTCTGATAGTGGTGGTAGTGCTTTTAGGGACAGCAGCGGCGGACGGGCCGCCTATGGCAGAGCGAGCACATCTTTCTTATTTCTCTATACTCAATCTTCTTCCGACAAATACTGTTTATGCATTTGGGCACCTTGGTGTGGTCGGAAACAAAATCAAAAAGAATAACTTTGAGGTGGATCCGCTTTGCAATGAACAAAATGGTTGCTATACGTATGGCGATGGTTGCGAAGAAAGAGACTATTATTGCGCGGGTAATGGGACAGGTTGCAACTATACTTCCTCCAATAGGCATACCGATAGCTGGGTGGATACCGGTAACACACGATGGGTAGACGTGAACGAATGTGAAGAGAAGGAGCAGAAGGAACAGGAATACCGGGATTATAAATGTTCTGAAGGAAGCTGTAATTACAGTATAAACGATACGAAATGGATAGATACCGGGATCTATAATTCTACTTGCATCGGTGTTTCTCTCGCACCACCAGAAATCACTTCCTTCGCTCCTCTATCGCATGTTGATGATACGGTCGGCAATTGGAGTGCTTTTAACGTTACGATAAATCAAGCGGCTAACGTGAGCTGGTATCTAAATGATACGCTCGTGCTGACGAACGAGAGTGTACTGGAAGCTAAATGCACGCTGCATGCGGAAGTGGTAGGTGTGCACAGCGTCACAGCAATCGCATCGAATGCAAATGGCTCTGATATGCAGACGTGGACATGGGCTGTAACAGAACTCCCAAAAGAGTGTGAAGGCACGGATACCAGTTGTGGCATTTACCCAAATTGTGAAAATTGCAATGAAAAAGATGGTTGCTATCAGTATGGCGATTGTTGCGAAGAAAGAGACTATTATTGTGCGGGTAATGGGACAGGTTGCAACTATACTTCTTCCAATAGGCATACCGATAGCTGGGTGGATACAGGTAACACGCGATGGGTAGACGAGAACGAATGCAAACAGAAGGAGCAGAAGGAACAGGAATACCGGGATTATAAATGTTCTGAAGGAAGCTGTAATTACAGCATAAACGATACAAAATGGATAGATACAGGAAATGAGAGTATCAAAGCTAATGGTACTATCTGCGGTTGTACCGCGAATAATACAGTGAAGAGATGTTATGATGGTAATTGTACAGATACAGGAATCGGCAACTCGAGTAATTGCTGTGCTGATGTTGCCTGCGATGGAAAGAAGCCAGGGGAATCTTGTGGCGATGGTAGAATATGCAATTCTACTTGTAACTGTGTTTCTCTTGCACCACCAGGAATCACTTCTTTCACACCTCTATCGTATGTTGACGACACGGTCGGCAACTGGAGTGCTTTTAACGTTATGGTAAATCCGGCGGCGAACGTGAGCTGGTATCTAAATGATCTGCTCGTGCTGACGAACGAGAGTGTACGGAAAGCAAAATGCACGTTACTTGCGGATGTGGTAGGTGTGCACAGCGTCACAGCAATCGCATCGAATGCAAATGGCTCTGATATGCAGATGTGGATCTGGGCTGTAACAGAACTCCCAAAAGCGTGTGAAGGCACGGATACCTGTTGTGGCATTTACCCAAATTGTGGAAATTGCAATGAACAAGATGGTTGCTATCCGCATGGCGATGGTTGCGAAGAAAGAGACTATTATTGCGCGGGTAATGGGACAGGTTGCAACTATACTTCTTCCAATAGGCATACCGATAGCTGGGTGGATACAGGTAACACGCGATGGGTAGACGAGAACGAATGCAAACAGAAGGAGCAGAAGGA
>CBDAFQ010000079.1:0-5191 GCA_965195275.1 uncultured ANME-1 euryarchaeote
ATAACGTGGTCGTTGAAACCGAGCGAGTGGGCGAAAATGTTCTGTTTTCTGTAACAGATTACGGTATTGGGATTTCAAAGGATGACATAGAGAAATTGTTCAAACCATTCTCACAAATTGACCCCTCTTTTCGGAGGGAACCTGGAGGAACCGGCTTAGGATTAGCTATCGCAAAGGGGCTCATACAAGCGCACAAGGGTAAGATATGGGTAGAAAGTGAGCTGGGTAAAGGTTCAACATTCTTCTTCTCTATACCCATAGAGCAGGAGATTACCGAAAAAGAAGCACCTTATTTCGGCTAAATGCCAAATGCCTGGACTAACCCCTAAGGCAATATTTTTTCCCTGTCATTATATCAAATGACAAAAAATGAGCACTTTCTCTTTGCTTAGCGCAGAGTCCAGCGCGTCTTAGGAAAAACGTTTTTTTCTACACCGACACTAAGAGCGCTGGGGGGAAGAGCTCGGTATTAACATAGCGGTTCGACATGGCGAATGTGGCGAAGAATGAGGAGCGGCGATATACGAGGACGAAGCGGTTTTGGGTTTGAGGAAGCAAGTTTACGAGATAGTATTTGTTTAGCTAACAGCAAGGTTACACAGATGCCATTAGCTATACAAATACGGGACTTGTTCCTCAGTTATACAGCTACTATTGCTCCTACATCCTTTAATTTCGACTTCAAATCTTTGCCCCGCTCTGTAAGTCCATAGACAGTTCCTCTAGAAGGGTCCTCAATTTGTTCTATGAAGTCTCCCTCTATCAGGAAGCCAAAATGTCGCTGAAAGTTTCTCCAATCCAAATACGCCTTTTTCATGATGCGGGTCTTTTTTGCCATATTTTCCGATATCGCGATCGCATCTAAAATATCCAGGATGATATCCCATCTACTCCTCGGCTTTATTTCACTTCTCATTTTTTCATATCATCTCCTATTTTTTTGGGGGTATGTGTAACGTGCCCTTCCTCAGTGCTATCCCTTTGGTGTTCATCCCCTTGCGGATACGCACCACGAGCCACCCACCCCTTCTCGCCACACCTTATTGTTTCTTTATATGGTAACTATAAATTGTTACCCTATAAAGTTTTCGGTTTTCTCCGAATTGTTATCCTGTTGGGTAACTATTTGAAAAGTCCCATATCTTCTATTCCCTCGCACCAGCAGGAAGAAAGCCAAGCACGTCTATTCTTCGAGACGCAATTGGCGTATGTAGTGGAATGCACTGACCTGTTTGTAACTGAAGTCATCCGCAAGATCGTTTATCCCGAAATCGATAAGAAACCAGAGACGGAGTTAGCAGATGCAAAATACGATAGCAAGATAAATCCACTGGATTTTATATCTCGTCTAAAAACATTTATATATACATGAATGTCGAGAATGAGGTAACATGAACGAATTCGAGAATTGCAAATTGTGCGAATGGAAATGCGGAATTAACAGATATAATGAGGTGGGCGTATGCAACGTAAAACTGCCTGAGATTGCATATACCTGCCTAGCGCAATCGCTTAAAAGTTACTCAATAACTCTCCTCGGCTGCAATTTTAGATGTCTCTACTGCAACGCTTACAGATTATCGCAATATCCGGATACCAATTGGTTCTATCGCGGTTACGTTGCGCCAAAAGAACTGGCAAAAGAAGCGGTAGATAAATTAAGAGCAGCAGGACTCGAAAAGCTGGGTTTTACCGGTGGAGAACCGACAATACATCTTCCTTATATCGAAGAAGTAGTAATAGAGGCAAAGAAATTGATGCCCGAACTAAAAATAGCATTTACAACAAATGGATTTGCAACCGAAGCGAGTATGAAACGGATAGTCAACATTTGTTCTTACATTGCACTTGAGATAAATGCCTTTAATGATGATATGCATCTGGCTTTAAGCGGCGCTCCTGTTGAGCCTGTCTTGAGAAATGTGGAATACCTAATCAAAAACAAAGCAAAAATAAGGGCTCTTAAAACCGTTGTGGTGCCCGGGATAAATGATAATGAGATAGAAGAAATAGCAAAATTTGTTGCGTCTTTCGATACCTCAATACCGTATCACTTAATAGGATTTAGGCCAAGTTTTATGTTGTATTATCATCCGGGACCTACAAGGAAAGAACTGGCGGAGATAGGAAGAAGATGTAAAAGACATTTGGAAAACGTCACGTGGGGCGGTGAATCCCCAAAAGAAGTGCAATTCAATGATTACGGGACCGCACTAGCATTGAAATATGCTGATTTAGCCGGGTGTGTGAGCAAAGACAGGAATTGTGGACGTTGTAGCATGAACAAAAACTGTCCTGCAATTTTAAAAGAGCCGTGGTTGAATAAGCAGGAGCGGGATATATAAATGAAAATGTGAAAACTAAAAAGAGGCACCATAAATGTTCTATTACCTTACTTTGTATGCCCGGCTTATGGTCTTCATGTTCTTGGGCATATTCCTTGCAAATGTAGCTATGGAGTTAGGCTTACTACGATATATAAGCAAACCCCTGGAACCTTTGACGAAAGCGGCTAAACTGTCCCATGACGCCGCGATAATACCTGCCATCTTCCTCTTCAATGCAACAGCCGCACATGCAACGTTAGCATCTTTATTAAATAATAAGCAGGTGAATGAGAAAGAAGCGATCACCGCTGTGCTCATATCCTCTGCTACAATGCGCGTGAGAATCCTACTCCAGTATTACTTACCCATAGCAGTGCCTGCACTTGGCTTCACGCTCGCCGCGAAGTATATCGCATTCTCTTTTATCGGAGCTATTGTAACCATGACGATAGGATTTTGTTATGGTAGACTGAGCATCAACCAGGTGGAACAAGTAAATGGAGGCTTTGAAGATAAATCATCAACGGGAGAAGAGATAAAAAAATCAAAGAAAGAAGCAATAAAGAAATCCTTTATCGAAGCTCTAAATCTCATGAAAAAAATATCGCTGAGGCTGGGGATAACACTTATCGTGTTAATGTTATTGATGCATTTTGGTGCATTTGAGGCGTTAGGCGAACATATCGCCCCTGCTTTACATCCTGTTGGTCTTTCTCCACAATCGATTATTGTGATCTCTACCCAGATTGCAAGCCCTACGGCAGGTATGGTTATGGCAGGAGAGATGTTCAGAAACGATTTATTTACTTCTAAGGAGGTCTTGCTCACTCTATTCCTTGGCTTGCTCCTTTTCGTTTCGATAATGGATTTTCCGAAAAACGTTTTTCCGATTTTTACTTCTATCTATGGCATCAAGTTCGCCACAAAATTGGCTTCTATCGAACTCGCCGTGTTCATTGGCACAACGATATTCATAATAATCACAATCTATTTTGTAATGGCATAACTTGACAATGTCAGATTAACCGCAGAGTTCACAGAGAGCGCAGAGGATATAGGGTAGCTATGTCCTTTTATCTCCTTCACAACCAGAACCAATTTTATTACCCCTTGATATGTTGATAAAAAGTTACCAATACATAACGTTTGGAAATAACAATCTGCACATGAAATTTTCTCTTCATTTATTTTTCGATTTTAATGATTGTCGTGAGTTTTAGATAGCGATTTCTTTTATACGGTCTTATTTTCTCAACTTCATCGGACTTTTTTCCTTTGTTTTGCGAATAGACTCATTATATCGGATAGTTTGAAGAATAAAAGAAATAGAAAAGCTTTTTTCGCCGAAGTATCGCGGGAAGGTATTGCTCGGAGATGTGGCAGAGGTGGCGGAAGAAATTATCAGGGAAAACTGTAAAGAGCTGGATATTGAAATTATAGACATGGCTATGAATGTGGATCACGTTCACTTGTTTATCAAATATCCCCCAAAATATTCCGTTAGCTGGATAGCGAAGCGGATAAAGGGGAGAAGCAGTAAGCAAACCCTTTTAGAAAAAGCGTTTACGGAAAAACGCTTCGCAGTGAGGGATCAATTTCCACAGCTTAAGGAGTGGTGCCCTGATCACTTGTGGGCACCATCGTGCTACCATGGGTCAGTGGGACATGGCTGGGAAGTGGTGGAGAAGTATATATCGGGGCAGAAGGGTTACGAGAAGACAGATACTGTTCCGGTGATAGATGAAGAAATGGCAAAAACACACAAAACCTGGTACAATACGCTTTATAACAAACTTTTTGGAGAGAGGCATCAAAAATAAAAAAAATCGAAAAGCTTTTATATAGCTATGACATACCTATGATAATAGCGTAGTTTAAGTCATCGGCGGTCGTGCTTAAGTACAGGCCTTGTACTTAAGAGGCTGTCCCATAACTGACTTTAATTAGTACTATAGTTGGTATATACTTAAACCCTTGCTAAAAGAAGATAAAATCTGGGACCATACCCTTTTAATCCTACCACACAAATTTTTGAAGGATGATTGATCAATACGTCCATTTTTGGTGGAATTCACTCCAATAGCTTCAGTTCGACTTTTTATCGTCCATATTCTCTTCAAATTATGTGCTATGCATGCCAGACTGAATTCCGCCATCACGCCTTGCAAACCTCTGGTCAAAAACTCTCGTAACCCACTATTTTGCTTAACGTGCCCGAACAGCCGTTCTACCGTTTTTGCTCTCACACGATAGACCTCCTGCCCTTCTGGCGATTCCATCTTCTCCGCCATCTCACGTAGATTAGCCTCATTGCCGTAGCATTTGATCCGCCTTGGTCCACGCTTGCTTTTTGTGCAGAGCTTTTTATCCGGACATTGAGCACAGCCAGTACCACGATAAACCCTCACCTGTTTTCCCTTCTGTTTATCAAAGTATTCAAAGCCGAATATTACTGTTTCTCCATTTGGGCAGGTAAATTCATCCTTTTCGACATTGTATTTGAAATTATCTTTATCAAACCTTCCCGATTCTTTAGTTTTGCCTTGCATCTTGGAGGCAAGCTTCTCATGGGGAATATATCCGTCCAATTCGTGTTCTTTCAAAAAATCTATGTTTTCTGCAGAGTGATAGTCATTATCTGCGGATATAATTGTATTTCTTGGCAATTTACCAAAAACTTCCTCGATCTGTTCGATTTGTGGCTTCAATTGCTCTACATCCCTGACATTTTGGACTACATCCTCTGCAACGACAATTCCATGTTCCGCATCTACCGTTACCTGAGGGTTATATGAGAATTCGGAGAAATGCTTTTTGTTTTTCATGAACCTGCTTTCCGGATCGGTAAAACTCACAAAATCTTT
>CBDAFQ010000080.1:0-3003 GCA_965195275.1 uncultured ANME-1 euryarchaeote
ATAACGTGGTCGTTGAAACCGAGCGAGTGGGCGAAAATGTTCTGTTTTCTGTAACAGATTACGGTATTGGGATTTCAAAGGATGACATAGAGAAATTGTTCAAACCATTCTCACAAATTGACCCCTCTTTTCGGAGGGAACATGGCGGAACCGGCTTAGGCTTAGCTATCGCAAAGGGGCTCATACAAGCGCACAAGGGTAAGATATGGGTAGAAAGTGAGCTGGGTAAAGGTTCAACATTCTTCTTCTCTATACCCATAGAGCAGGAGATTACCGAAAAAGAAGCACCTTATTTCAGCTAAACGTCAAATGGCTGGACTAACCCGTAATGCAATATTTTATACGAGCACGAAGCGGTTTAGGATTGAGGAAGCAAGTTCATGTGATTTACTTGGGTCTTGTTCCTTTGTTATACAGATACTATAAGTTCTAAATCCTTTAATTTCGACCTTAACTCTTTCCCACGCTCAGTAAGTCCATAGCTTGTACCTTTAGAAGGGTCATCAAATTCCACTATAAAGCCACCATCTATCAGAAAGCCGAAATGTCGCTGGAAGTTTTTCCAATCCAAATACGCCATTTTCATGATGCGGGTCTTTTTTGCCCTATTTTCCATTGTCGCGATCACATCTAAAATATCCAGGAGGATTTCCCATCTACTCCTCGTACTTACTCCACTCTTCATTTTTTTCGTATCATCTCCTATTTTTGGGGTATGTCTAATGTGCCATTTCACAGTGCTATCCCTTCGGTGTTCATCCCCTTTTCAGATACGCACCACGAGCCAGCCGCCCTTTTGTCTGTACCTTTATATTATTTCTCTGTATGATAACTACATATCATAATCATGTAAAAGGTTTTCGTTTTTTCATGATACGTTACCCCCTTGGGTAACGCTTTCTTTCTTAAAGAAAGATCTGTGAAAATCGGCGTTATCTTATGGTCTGCTAAATTGACTTTCGCTTTGATCATTCCGCAACCACAGCTATTTAAACGCTAAGCTATTAGATTATAACAATGACGTTTAAGATACTACAAGTCGCTCTCGATCTGCTCGAGTTGAAAAGAGCGGTAGAAATAGGTAAAGAGAGTATAGAAGGTGGTGCTGACTGGTTAGAGGTTGGAACGCCATTGATAAAAAGTGAAGGGATGAGTGCAATAAGAACGTTGAGGGACGCTTTCCCGGATGTGACGATAGTTGCAGATATGAAGACGATGGACACGGGTGCGATAGAAGTGGAGATGGCAGCAAAGTCCGGTGCGTCGGTGGTCTCTATATTGGCAGTTGCTGATAATGCGGTAATAGACGAGGCGATAAAATCCGGGCGTAAATACGGTGTTGCTGTTATGGTGGATCTAATAAACGCAGAGGACCCGGAGAGAAGAGCGAAGGAATTGGAAGGGCTGGGTGTGGATTATGTCTGTGTGCATGTGGGAATAGACCAGCAGATGCAGGGTATGGATACGTTAAATCTTTTGAAGAAGGTATCAGCAGAGCTAAACACGCCATTGGCAGTAGCTGGTGGTGTGGATGCGGAACTGGCGTCAGAAGCGGTGAGTTTGGGCGCTGATGTTATTATTGTGGGTGGGAACATAACGAGATCTGCAAAGGTAAAAGAATCAACGGCGAAGATAAGAGAAAGTATGGATTTGGGATGGGAGAAGGGAGAAGGTATAAAAGAGCAGGAAACATTAGATACCCGGATTTTCAAGTTGTTTATGCAGGTGTCTACACCGAACATATCCGATGCAATGCATCGTAAGGGTGTAATGCGCGGTATAAAACCGCTATTTGATGATATAAAGCTTGTAGGTACGGCTGTTGTCGTACAGACGTTCGAGGGCGACTGGGCAAAGCCGGTAGAGGCAACGGATGTTGCGAAAGAAGGAGATGTGATAGTTGTTTATGCCGGCTCGAAGCAGGTAGCCATATGGGGTGAACTCGCATCATGGAGTTGTAAGCAGAGAGGTATTGCAGGTATTGTTATAGACGGCGCGGTACGAGACGTTGCGGAAATAAGGCGATTGCGGTTTCCAGTATTCGCGAAATACGTGGTGCCGAATGCAGGCGAGCCAAAAGGGTTTGGGGAACTAAATGCAGCGATAACATGCGGCGGACAGGAAGTGGAACCCGGAGATTGGATCATAGGCGACGACAACGGTGTTGTGGTCGTTCCGAAGGCGCGCGCGTATGAAATAGCAAGGCGAGCGAAAGAGGTCTGGAAAAGCGAGGAGCGAGTGCGAGAGGAGATAAAACGTGGGAAGACGCTATCTCAGGTGCTGGATTTGTACGTGTGGGAGAAGAGATAAGATATTGGTATTTGATTCGCTCCTTTTTATAACCACAAGATTACACAGATTTCCACGAGAAAAAGAATAATATTAACATAGTTTCGGTAAACTATTAGCTACTTTATACCCTAATAATCCCAAGTTCTTGTGTAAATCTTGTGAAATCTCGTGGTTTTTTTATTTGGCTATACAAATACCGCCTATCACAATGACCTGTGCCGTTCCGCAATTGTGAACATAGTCTCCGGTAGGAAGAGCGCCTGTAGCATTAACAGAGTTGTTTAGCACCCCTACTGCTTCTTCCTGTATGTGCGCAACAAGCCTGATTACTTTTGATTCGCCCGCAACTAGGGGGCCTATATTACTCCAGGTTATTTGCCCTTCTGAGATCTCCATTTCTAAACTTGAGATGACAAAGCACATTCCCGCTGGTAGTGTATCCACCACCTTAACTGGATTGAGCGTACAGTTTCCTGTGTTTTTAACGTTCACTTTATATAACACGTTCATCCCTGAGGAAACCATTGTCGGGGCTGCAGTCTTAGTCACAGTTATTCCTGGCGTGGGTGCGGTTATCACATAATACGCATCGTCTGTGACGCAATCACCATGAATAGGCTTCCCTTCTGCGGATACCGTACTATTCAGCTTGCCGGAAGCAGCAGGATCAATGTGTGCAACCAGCGTTAGCGTCTCCGATTCGCCAGCAGC
>CBDAFQ010000081.1:0-8688 GCA_965195275.1 uncultured ANME-1 euryarchaeote
GTTTGCAGATAATTCTTGTAGTCGCGTGTAGTGTTGGTAGTAGCGTTGAACGCAGATTGATAGCATGAAACACCGTTTATAACTACACGATTTACACCTTCAAGTGCTTCTTTATCGCTGTGTTCAGACCCCATAATTTAAACCCCGTTGCTCATATCCGCTCGTACAACCACTTCGGAAGTGCGTAATTTCCCGGCTTTGCAGATTGCGAGCAGATGTTCTTCCCGCCAGAGCTTTTCTTCTCTCTATTGCACCCCACTTATATTAGCTATAGTATCCACTTATATTTTTAAAGTAAGAACATGAAACTTCAAGATGGCGTGTACTGGTACAGAGAGAAGGGCGTGCTTGATGCAAACACGTACGTGATAAGGGGAGAACAAACAGTCCTTATAGACCCGGGACGGGGGAATTACATTGGACTGCTACTCAAAGAGATGCAGGAAGATGGCATAGCCCCAAAAGAAGTAGAGGTTATAGCAATTACGCATCTCCATCCAGACCATTGTGACGCAACAGCAGCACTTAAAGATGTTTCCGGTGCTAAAGTTGCGGTACATGTGTCACAATGGGAATATCTTGACCTGCTATTAGAGGAAACATCGCGTGTTTTAGGCATAGAAGCAAAGAAATTCGAGGTGGATTTTGTGTTTGAGGATAGTTTAGAGCACACCGAGTTGAGGATACAGCATACACCAGGGCATTCACCAGAGAGCATTTGCTTTTACGCTGTGGATAAGAAGACACTGATTTCGGGCGATTTGGTATTTGATAAAGGCATAGGGCGGACAGATTTGCCGTTTGGTAACATTGAAGAGCTGATAAACTCTATTAATACTGTATCGGCGCTGGATACCGAGCTTCTGCTGCCCGGACATGGAGCGATACTAAAAGGGCTGAGTAACGTCAAAAGGAATTACGATTTTATACGCGAACATTATCTCCAGTGGATGTAAAAAACCCAGCCAGCACTTCCTTCGCCCTATCGATTCTCACCTTCTTCTCCCGTACCATGACTTCCACCACCTTATCTATCATTTCACCCTTTGCACCGGCTGCTATGGCGACGTTCCTTGCATGCAGGGACATATGTCCACGTTGAATGCCTTCTGTTGCTAAAGCGCGCAGTGCCGCGAAATTCTGCGCTAGACCCACAGCGGCGATGATTTCCGCAAGCTCGTTTGCCGTCTTCACACCAAGTATCTTGACATTTATCTTCGCTGTCGGATGAACCGTTGTGGCACCACCAACAAGGCCGACCGCAATGGGCAGTTCAATAGTACCAACCAGATCATGGTTTTTATCCTTTTCCCATTTGGTTAATGGTAGATATTGCCCGGTAATACTGGCGTACGAATGTGCGCCCGCCTCAATCGCGCGGAAATCGTTACCTGTTGCTATTACAACCGGGTCTATGCCATTCATTATACCCTTGTTATGGGTTGCACATCTGTACGGATCTGACTTTGCAAACAGGTATGCGCTGATGATAGCATCAACAACATCCTCGCCACCGATATCGTCTTTTGCAAAAACAGCACGTGCAAATACTAACCTGTGCGTTGCGAGATTAGAGATGATGCGCAGATTCACTTTGCCATCCGAAAGTTGCTCAATAAATGGTGATACCGCTTCAGCCATTGTATTTACTGCATTCGCGCCCATCGCGTCCTTAACGTTGACTAAAAGATGGACTATTACCATGGGACCTGCAGGCGTATCAATGACCTCTACCTCGAGGTCTTTCGCACCACCGCCAAGGTTCACGAGCACAGGGTCATTTTCATTCGCACTGTCTAAAATCTCTTGCTTATGTGTAAGGATGGTAAATTTCGCAGATGCTGGATCGGAAACATCAGTCACTTGTATCTGCCCGATCATTATAGGGTCCGTAGAACCTGTCTGAAACCCACCCTTTTGCCGTGCGATTTTTGCCGCATTACTTGCCGCTGCGACCACCGACGGCTCTTCTATTGCCATTGGTATCAGATGATCTTTGCCATTGATAACGAAATTCACGGCAATTCCTACCGGCAATGGCATGGTGCCAACAAAGTTCTCTATCATTCTGTCCGCTATCTCTCCGAGTGCCCCAATATTGCCAAGTACTTTTAGCTCCTCTTCTGTTAGATCTGCAAAATCGCTTAGCTTCTCTAATCGCTCTTCTACTCTTAGCTTATAAAAACCAGATATTCGCGATGTTTTCATTTTTCTCGTAATAAAAATTTAGGTCTTTCTGTATAAAAACACAAATATAAATATATAGAAGAAGAATCATTTATTTGCAGAGGTAGAAGAGATGCCACGTTCACATGGAGAGAGGAAAAGAACAAGGAAGAAGTTGAGTAAAAGGAAGAGGGAGCGAGGATTGTCCCCTATAAGTAGAGCCATCCAAAGCTTTGATCTCGGAGAGAAAGTGCACATCCGTATAGACCCCAGCATTCATAAGGGTATGCCACATCATAGATTCCACGGCTTGACGGGCGAGGTGAAAGGGACGCGAGGGAGAGCGTATATTGTTGAGATTTGGGATTCGAAACGGAAGAAAGATTTATTTATACGGGCCGAACATTTGAGTCCGCAAAAAAGCGGGGCTTAATTTTGTTACTGATTTTGAGGGGCTCTCCAACAATTCAAAATCAATTGTGAGACAGCCACAAAAACACTTATTTTCGCCATCTGTTGTACTTTGACTTTTGCTTGCACTTTTCATTTTGCATTATCGGCAGGCACAAAAATATCCCGCTTTTTGGATAGATTCTATGGGCCCGATGCGATTTGAACGCATGACCTCCGCCATGTCAAGGCGACGTCATTCCAACTAGACCACGGGCCCTATGAGCATTTATAATAAGTACATGCTTATAAAATAATCGTATTTTCATGTGGTTGGGATTATGAGAAGAGATTTGATTGCTGTCGGAACGGGTCCCGCAGGAATAACCGCGAGGGTGTATGGCTTGAGAAGCGGATTGGAGACACTTGTGCTTGATAAGGGGATATGCGGCGGATTATCAAATGAGCTGGAAGAAGTTAAAAAGGTAGAGTCCAAGGCGGAAGAGATGACGGTAATCACGGAAAAGGACTCATATCTCACAAAAGGCGAAGAGCCCGTAAATGGGTTAGCCATGCAAATGGGTATTAAGGTGGATAAAAGAGGTTACATAATTACAGATAAAAGCCAGAGAACGAACCTCGAGCGGGTATATGCCGCAGGTGACATAACCCGAGGCGTGCGGCAAATAGTAGTAGCATGTGCGGAAGGCGCTATCGCTGCCACCTCCGCATATGACGATTTACTGAGTTAAAAATGGAACTAAAAGAGATAGGAGTTGACGAAGCGGGTAGAGGTCCTGTAATAGGGTCTATGTTTGTTGCCGGTGTTTTAAATTATGATGGACTGGAAGAGATCGGGGTGAAAGATTCAAAGCGATTGAGCCCTTCGAGAAGAGAACACCTGGCGAAGATTATAGAAGATGCGACCGAGGTTCATGTCGTGGCGATGACTGCAAGCGAGATAGACAAAGCTAGAGAAGAGCATACTTTAAATGAAATCACGGTCGAGCTCTTTTCCGAAGTGATCAACCATTTTCAGCCGGCCCGGGCTTTTGTTGATGCTGCGGATGTAAAGCCCGAGCGGTTCGCGGCTAATCTTAGGTCGAACTACAAGGGGGTCGGGGAGCTCGGAATAATCTCTGAGTGGAAAGCGGATGATCACTACCCCGTTGTCAGCGCAGCATCTATAGTTGCGAAGGTACACCGAGATAGATCTATAAGAGTGCTTGAGGCGGAGATAGGAGCAGAGATAGGAAGTGGATACCCTGCGGACCTGAAAACCATTCAATTTCTAAAAGGGCTACTAAAAGGGAAAGAGCTGGACAATATTCCCGCTTACGTGAGACGATCTTGGAAAACGGTTCATTTATATATGCCTAAGGAGTAAAGTAAATAAAAATGGTGTCCCCAGAGAGTATTGAGGAAAAGGGGAAGTATAATGGAAATAGACGGAGAGGGGATAAAGCTAAAGCTGACGCTGGAGAGAAGCTAAAAGAATGCCCTGAGTGTGGCTCTAAGAACTTGGTAAGAGATTATGGTAAAGCAGAGCTTTTCTGTGCTGATTGTGGACTGGTAATAGCCGAGAATATCGTGGATCTTGGACCTGAATGGCGAGCCTTTGATTCCGAGCAGGCGTCAAAAAGGGCTAGGGTTGGAGCACCGATGACTTATCGGATACATGACAAGGGCCTTAGCACACTTGTCACCTGGAGTTCACCGGGTCAGGGCCAATATAAGCTAAAGAAAAGGCAACAGTGGACTCACATTGCGAATACAACAGAGCGGAGCTTTATTTTTGCACTTTCTGAGATAGATCGGATGGCAAGTGCGCTTAGATTACCGATAAATATCCGTGAGGCGGCATCTATGCTATATAGGAAGGCAATGAAGAAACATCTAATTCGCGGGCGGAGCATAGAAGGAATAACCTCTGCAATCTTGTATGTTACTTGTAGGCAGTATGGTGTGCCGCGAACTCTGGAAGAAGTCAGGGATGTGTCTCGGGTCGGGCAGAAGGAGATAAGTAGGGCATATCGATTCCTTTTACGTGAGCTAGATCTGAAAGTTACGCCTGCTTCTCCTGTAGATTTCGTGCCTCGTTTCTGCTCCCAACTCGATCTGAGCGGTGAGATAAGGTCAAAAGCAGTAGAGATAATAAAAAAAGCATCGGAAGCGGAACTGACCAATGGGCGAGGGCCGATAGGAATAGCAGCCGCAGCTATCTATATCGCGGCAATATTAAGTGGTGAACATCGCACACAGAAAGAAGTATCAGATGTTACGGGCGTGACGGAAGTTACGATCCGGAACAGATACAAAGAATTATCAGAGCAGTTGGATATAGATGTGCTGCTATAAACCTTTTCTTTGTAAGAAAAGCGTTATTTACCAAAAGAACGTTTTATTCGTTCTGATGATTGCCCTTGCAGCTATCTTCGCAACCCTTAATGGCTCGGGCACTTTGCCATGCAAGATGAATTTTTTAAGCAGCGCACCCGCTTCGGCTTTTTGCATGCCTAAAAAACGTATTAACATCTCAAAATTATCATGCACTTTCACAGGCACACGGTTTCCAAGCATTCTATAGGCGGCTATCCGTAAATCGCACTCACTTGTTGCAAAATGCTTGGTTATATGCTCTTCCAAACCTTCCGATTCCTCGTAAGTGACACAGATTAGTGGAATACGCAGCTTTTCGTATACTGTCTTTATAGCCACGATGTTAAACCAACTGATGACACATCCATTTAGCATCATCACGTTTATATCATCTCGCTGAAGAGATTGGAATAGCCGTAAAATCCCGTCGGTAGCATCCATTCCGCCTACGGCTATACTGTCGAAAGCAACGCCGTCTATAATGTTATCTGACCGCATAACGACACCTGCAAGCACTGACTTCTCTTCTCCGCGCTTGAAGCTTTCTGCAATACCAAGTACTCTTATCCCCTTTTTATTTACATGCAACACCATCACAAATAAGGGGTTCTCTCCCGCTCTTTCTGCTCTCTATACCTTCTTCTTAACATTGGATCACTATTCATTCGCTCTATCTCCAGGTCCAACTTCTCATCCAACTTCGCTTGCTTTTCTGAGATATAGTCCTTAGAAAGCGCATTAGCAGAATCAGAGGAATATTGCTGCATACCGGCCATTATAATGGCAGGATCGGCCTTTTGAGGTGAGATCAAACCGAAAGGAACTGGCGCGCCTGCAACCATAAGCTTTCCTATCTCATCATCGGTTTTCCCTACTTCACAGCCAAATCCTATCGCTTCATTACGTCCAGTATGCTCAATTTTTATCTGCCACATACGCTCAGAGCTGGAGATGAACATGTCATACCGACCTTTTTGATTCCGTCCGGATAGTACTCTCCAGTCTTCCCTATTTTTGCTCTTATCCCATTTCTCTTTTAGTATCTGTGTTATTTCCGCAGATGATTTTATCCCCATTTTCAAGCCTCATAGTATAATTGCGCTATAACGATATAAATTTTACTATTCCGAAAGCAATTAAAATTTGGGGTTTAATTTAATGATTGCGATAATCCTTGCAGGTGGGAAGAGCAGCAGAATGGGGTGGAATAAAGGGGGTGAGAAGGCAGTTACAAAGATAGATGGAAAGCGGCTAATAGATTTGATTGTCGAGAGCGTTTCCGAATCAAAAGTGTCAGATTTTATCGTGGCTATCACGGACAACACACCAGAAACAGAGGTCTATTGCAAACGCGTAAGATATAAAACAGTAGGAACACCCGGGGCGGGTTATCACGAAGATTTGCAATATCTGCTCCAATGTTATCCCAAATTCATATCAGTTGCATGTGACATCCCGTTTTTAAGAAGTGAACATATTAATGCGATGATAGACGCTTTTTCCTCGCACCGCATCAGCATTACAGGCGCTGTTCCCCGGGAGATAGTGCCAAAGAAGGTGATACCAAGCTACACGTTCGAGCATGAAGGTAAAGAACTCGTTTCTTGTGGCATCAATGTGGTCACGAGTTCTAAAGATTCGATACCTTTTGTCTTTAATGATCCTTTACTTGGCATAAATGTTAATACACGAGATGATTTGCGAATAGCAAATATTATTTCACAAAAGTTAAAATGATCATGGAAGTAACTTGACAATGTCAGATTAACCGCAGAGTTCACAGAGAGCGCAGAGGATAATGACCCATAAAATACTTTTTGTATGTCTTTTCTTTTGGTTTTGTGGGCCATAACTACTTAACCGAACACACATGTAAACAACTTACGTGTTTTCGTCTAACAGCTTAACTTCACAATCTCCCCTTCATGTACTATCGCCGCAATATCATCCCGTGTCGCTCTCCTCACTACCCCTCTTATCGGGTTCCTCACGTTTCGCATATTCGGTGTGTCATTTTTTATCACCAACAAATTCGCCTTTTTACCTTCTTCTATGGACCCCGTGAATTTTTCCTCATTCAGTATCTTTGCGGAATTAAGTGTGCACATCTTCATTACTTCTCTTTCATCGAGCCGAAAAATCTTGGCGATGAATTCCAGCTCGCAGAACATATTAGGCGAGTTGAGCATCACGTTATCTGTGCCGACACCCACCGCTAATCCGGACTCAAGCATTTGAGGCAAAGGCGGCAGTCCCATACCTGTCACCAGATTTGACCGAATACAGACGACAGAACCAATATCCATATCATGCATCCTCTTGAAGTCCTGCGGTGATGCATGTATAAGATGCACGATGAAGTCGGGCTCAAGTTCTATCGCGCCACTTATGTCATCGGCATTCCTTTCACCCGCGTGAAGTGCGAACATTTTCCCCCTTCTCTTCGTCTCCGCGGCCAAAAATATCAACTCTGCCTGCGGATAGTCCGCCGCACTGCTCAGCCCGATTCCATCCACAGCTTCAAAAAGCCCGTTAATATCTTCATCGCTACGCTTCGCTTTCCAGGTCATTCCTGATTCGTGGTTTGTGATCCGTGATCCGTGATCCGTGATCCGTGATTTGTCACTCCTAATTCCTAATTCGTAATTCGTAATTCGTAATTCCTTCGTCCCTGTTGCCGGTCTGCCGAATAATTTCATACTTAAATTCTCGCGCCTTCCAGCCAGATTGAAAGCTTCTTCCAATGCTTGCAGACCCAAAATACCACCTTCACGGAAATCCGCGAACATCTGTGTACCAGTAGCAAAAATATCTGCAATGGCATCGCTCATCGCGGAAACAAGCGCGTCATGTGCTGTTTCTCCCAATATCCTATGTTTATACCCTCCAGGACCCACTAAGTTCTCTAAAGGCATAAAATCAGGCTCTTTTGCTACTGAATCGCCGATGTGTGTATGTGCATTGACGAAAGACGGAATTATAATGCCTTCTACTGCTGATTCTATCTTCCCCTCACAAATTTCTTTTATCTTCCCCCCTTCAATTACCACATACCCCGTCCTCTCCTCGAATTCATCGCCATATACAACTGTCCCTGAAAGCGTTAGTTCGGTCATTTACATTTATTCCCGATTTGGTATTTATGATCCCTTTACCTCTTTAAGTATCCGCTCCAAAATGCCCCTATCCGAAGGATACTTGCAATCAACGATCTTCTCGAGCTTCAATGGGAGGCCATCCATCCGGTACGCTATCTCTTCCGTCTCGACACCCGTAATTGCAGTGGGGATTGCAACAGATGCGAACTGCGTAGTCGGAGTTTCAAAAGGGTCTATCAAGATTATTGGCAGATCGCACAATTTCCGCGTGATCTCCATAGGGAACGAAGAAAAAGGGTCTGCACCAACGATTAATGCAGCATCTACCTCTCCGCTCGCGATTACATCCAAAACAGTTGTCTTTCCCGGCTCAAAGATAGTGTCACGTGAGAAATCCACGCCAAATGGATAACCGGTCTCACGTAACAAGAGATTCACAGCGCCGAGTACATTAAAATGGCCCTTCATTGGAAACAGCACGAAATTCACGCCTTCTTTGTTTAGCGCATCAACCAGAGCTAAAATCGCTTCAATGTTCTTTGAGCCGTTTTCATTTGATAAGACACCAAGACCCACGAAGATAACACCGTAAAATGCCTTCTTCAGCATGTCTGCCATTTTCCTTAGTGTATCTATGTCCATATCACCCGTTAGC
>CBDAFQ010000082.1:0-20732 GCA_965195275.1 uncultured ANME-1 euryarchaeote
GCCCGCGAACGCAAAGTTGAATATCCTACCGGGAATGGTGAATCCGGGCGAGGTCATGGAGATAAAGCAGATGCTTGATTCTATGAATATATCATACACGATTCTGAGCGACATTTCGGAGACTCTCAATGCCCCGCTTATGCTGCCAAAGCCACCTTTTACCGTGGGTGGGACATCCGTAGCCGAACTAGAAGATTGTGCAAACGCACGAGGCGTTATTGCATTATGCGAGCATGCGGGTGGTTCTGCCGCAGTATACCTGAAGGGTAAATACGGTATGGCTGCCGATACGATTTGTCCGATTGGGGTTGCGAATACTGACAGATTCCTGGATGTCGTATGTGATATGACCGATGCGGAGATACAGTATTCGCTTGAACAGGGTCGAGGCAGACTCATTGATGCAATGGTGGATGTGCATATGAAGACATGCGGCAAGCGAGCGGCCATATTCGCCGATCCGGACATCGCAATTGCACTTGCAGAGTTCGTGACGGAACTGGGTATGGAGCCGGTCATCGTTTCGAGCAGCACAGCGAGCAGGAAGTTCTTACAGAAGGCGAAATCGGTGACTGACGGTGAGATATTGAACGGGCGCGATTTGTACGAGTTGCAGCGCGCAGTGAAAGACAACGAGGTGGATATTCTGTTTGGAAATACGAAATGCACGCAGATTGCTAAGGATGAGGACGTTGCATTCGTGAGATGCGGATTCCCTGTCTACGATAGGGTAGGATACCATAGATATGGCTTCATGGGGTATCACGGAGGTGTGTATCTTACGGATCTGATTACGAATGCGATTCTGGAATGGGGGGAGAGGGGGTGAGGTCTAATCCTCCTCTCTAATTGTTTTTTAGTGTGGGTTATAGGGTTGCAAAGTTCTAATAACGTTTCGCGGATAAAAGAAATTGCCGAAGGCATTTGGCCGAAGTTGTAAAGCACCGAATCCAGATACGCTCTGTTATATGTTGTTGGTCTCATCTTATCGCTTTATTCCTTCTTTCAGTTTGTCGATAATTTCCTCTGCCACTTCCTGTATTTCTTCTATTTCTTCTTTTGAGTAAGAAGTAATTGGTCCCGGCGGATACCGCTCCTCATAATAGAATGCAGTTAATTCCCTGCCAAGATCGAGATATTTTTGGAATTCATCATCAAACTCATGGCCTCTGTTATGAGTAATTCAATATCGTGGATCTTCTCTTTCATATAAAATTGTTCCTTTTTGGATTATTTCTTTTATAAAATCATCACCCATTCTAAGGCGCTCCTCTAGCTCCTCATGAGTATATACTAAAGGCGATACAGGTATTTTACAATTGGGATTATAGATTATCCTTTTAACCAGCACGAATCTATCAACTCTCCTTTTATCAGTATTTTTCAAAATCAAGAGGTCTATATCACTATCTTCTGTAGGATTGCCATAAGCATAAGAGCCAAATAGAATAATCTTTAGAGGCTTATATTCGCTCTTTAACTCCTCAACAATCTCTGATAATATCGTTTTTACTTCTTCTTTCATTTTACGTCCACCTCAGGGTTTGTTTGTGTTCTTCGTGTCTATAGTAAGGAATTTTAGATTTATAAAGGTTAAATGTTAACCACCAAAACGACCAATTATGTATAATTTCTGTATATCAGCAGCTCCCACATATTATTGTTACTCGTATGCCTGAATATTTATATCACCTTTGAACTTTTATACCCCCAAAAACACTTGAATGACAATGCTTTCTTCACCGAAAACAGACAAAAGCTTTTAAAGCATAGAATAAGGCACACGCCAGTGTTTCTCATCATGAAGCCACCACTTCTTATCTTTTCATAACTCCTATGCAGATCTCTCAAATAGTCTAATAAGAGACGTTAAGCAATGTTAGATCAGGAGGTTAGGAAAACAAAAGGAAAAAAATGGAAAAAGTACAATGTGAAAGCGAAACAGAGGTAGGGCGATTAATTGCTGATATGAGGTTAAGGGAACCTCGCCGCTTCCAGTGCCGGGTATGTAGCTATACTTTTGAGATGTCGCCCTGCGCTCACGGAATGCGCAGGAACGATTTAACCGGTCCAAAATGCGGTGGAAAACTCAAAAGGATTGATGACTACGGTTGTGAAGGGCATTGCAGTCCGGAAGACTCTGAGGTATGTGGGAAATGTGAAGGAGGAGGTGAGAAAGATGAAGATTAGTTCGATTTTGGCGTTTGTCCTTGTTGCAGGAATACTCGGCATGGTCATCTTCACAACTGGCTGTGTGCAAGAACAAACCGATACCGGCATGGCTGTTACAACGATAACCGACATGGCTGGAAGAAATGTGACAATACCTGCTGAAGTGAACAGAGTTGTCACTCTTTACCCGCCGGCTACCAAGATAATGTATACAATTGCCCCAGATAAGCTGGTGGGCATAGATAAGGTATCCGTAGGATATGAAGGGTTCAAAGAGATAGACCCAAGAATTAAAGATATGCCGGTTGTGGGCACCGGGAGCGCCGTAAATAACGAAGTGGTCATGTCATTAAATCCGGATGTGATTATAACTGTACCACGCTCAGGCAGTTCTCCGCCGGATAAATTACAGGAAACACTTGGGATTCCCGTTATATGTGTCAATCCACGAGATCACGATGGAATTAAAAAGACACATCAACTCATTGGAGATGTATTGGGAGAAGAAGATAGGGCTGAAGAACTTGTGTCCTATTATAATGAAAAAGTGAACTATATCACCGATAAGACTTCCCGGATACCTGAAGATGAGAAGGCGAGGGTTTATTTTGCCGGCGGCGGACCGAAAGGTGGCAGCGTGCTAACCACCGTTGGGAAGAAGTTCATCTGGCATGACAATATACATGTTGCTGGAGGGATAAACGTCGCCGAAAACCTTACAGGATACTTCAATACCGTTTCCATTGAGCAGGTAATACGATGGGACCCCGAAGTTATAATCACAGGGAGGGCTGAAGGTGCTTCCGAAGATATACTATCTGACCCGAAATGGCGTGATATCCGTGCAGTAAGGAATGGCAGGGTATACGTAATTCCATACTATACCCATACATGGGGCTACCCGACTTCGGAATGGATTATAGGCACGATGTGGCTGGCAGATAGGTTGTATCCGGAAACAGTCGAACTCGATATGACAGTGGAGACAAAGGAATTTTATTCAAAATTCTTCCGTTGTGATCTATCTGATGAAGAGGTCTATGAAATTTTGCATCCGCAAAAGGAGATAAGCTCAACATGACAAATCATCCGAGAGATTTCAATAATCTTGCAAAAACGGTATTTACTCCGGTGAATCCGGTAATTGCCAGGCAAATAGTAGATAGATGTAAAATAAAGATGGGGACCTGCATAGACATAGGAAGCGGTCCCGCACTATTGACCCTTGCACTGGCAGAAATAACCGATTTGAGCATTTATGCTCTGGATATTTCGGAGGATATGTATGAGATCGCAAAAGAAAACATTGAAACTGCGCGATTATCCGGGAGAATCATCCCAATCGTAGGTGATGTCCATGATATGCCTTTCGATGACAACACTGCGGATTTGATCATGAGCAGGGGTTCTGTGTTTTTCTGGGATGACCTGGCAGATGCCTTTAAAGAAATATATCGGGTGTTAAAGCCAGATGGGAGAGGATATATCGGAGGAGGATTTGGAACCGCAGAATTAAGAGCTAAAATAACAGAAGAAATGGAAAAGAGGGATGTAAACTGGAGACAAGATGTTGAAGAAAGAATAGGAAAAAACGGGGTTGATGGATTAAAAGAGGCGCTGGATGAGGCGGAAGTTCCGAATTACGAGGTAATACATGATGATTCCGGTTTGTGGACTTTAATTGAAAAGGTGGAAGAATGAACTGCAACATCTGTGAACTCTGTTGTAACATCAAGGAAGATGGGGTTGGCGCCTGTAACATGTACACCAACAGGAACAATGAAATTGTCGAACGATTTCCTGATAGCTATCTCGCGGCATTTCCGATCTCCATCGAAACGATGCCAATGCTGCACTTTTATCCAAAAGGAAAGTTCCTCCAGATAGGCACCGTCGGATGCAACTTCAAATGCAAGGGATGCATATCAGAGATTTTGGTTAAGCAGGTTGGTGCCGCATCAAGAGTGCTCGTTGAGATGAAACCCGAGGAGGTGGTCAGAAAAGCGATCGCTGACAACTGCATCGGAATTGCATTTTTCATCAATGAACCGATTGTTTCATATTATTCATTTAAAAATCTTGCAGCAGCGTCGAAAGACAGCGATCTACTGGTGGGATGCTCGACAAACGCTTATTTCACAGAAACCGCACTGAGAGAACTGATTCCATATCTGGATTTTGTAAATATCGGTCTTAAAGGATACTCTGACCGTATGTACAGATCGTGCAGTGTTCAAAGCTCAAAACCCGTATTGAGGAATTTAAAACTACTGTACGATGGCAATGTGCATGTTGAGGTTGCTGTGGTGTACATGAAAGGTCTTGAGGAGGAGGTGATGAACTCCGCAAGATATGTTTCGTCTATTTCGGAGGATATTCCATTCCAGATAATGAGATTCATACCTTTTGGAGAGGCGGATATTGATTTTGAACCAACAGTAAAGGAATCCGAAATACTCTGTGATGGGGTGAAAAACTACCTGGATAATGTTTATTTATTCAACTCCCCCGGGACGGATTATCTGAATACGATATGTCCGGAGTGTGGAAAGCCCGTTTTTAAGAGGGATTTTTACGGTCCGATAGGGGCAAGAACCATTGAAAATACGCCTGATGGAGTATGTGAATGCGGTTATAAAATTCCGTTTGTGGGTATTATAAGTGATGAACAATTCGAGGAGGAAGGTTTTTTCGGAGGTTACAGGTACACAAGGGCTCTGGAGATAATTCACGCGATATTGGCAGCGCTCAAGGTTGACGATGAAACCATCGGAGAGATATGGTGTGACATCATAAGAAGTGATTATTTCAGAGAATTTCACAAAAAAATACAGAAGATCGATTCGTATCTCGGCATAATAAGATATTTTGCGGAATACACCGGCAAAGAAGGCGAGGGGGAAGAACTCATCGATTACATAAAGAAAAGAGTTGATCTCATCACCTCAAAGTCGAAAGAAGCCGATAGACCAGGGGTGTATTATGCGATGGGTTATCCGCTATTTGCACTGAATGGAGAGCGGTTTGAAAACGATCTTGTCGGGGCATCAGGAGGAGAAAGCGTAAATAGGTTAATAGAGCGGGAAGGAAAACCCGGAATTAACATTTCAAAGGATGAATTTATCAAACTGAACCCTGAAATTGTTTTTATATCTGGATTTCTTTCCTGTCCAGTCTCTGATTTTTATGAATACTGTATGAAACATGAATTGGATGTGGACGCCGCTAAAAACAAAAAAATATATAGAATCCCCCCGGGCTGGGACTTTGGAAGTCCGCAAAGGATACTGGGATTAATGTATATCGCAAATAGAATTCATCCAGAGATATTCAATTTTGAGATGGAAAAAGAAGCAGACGAATTTTACAGAACGTTCTACGGAATGGAGTCCTCCTCGATGAAACCGAACCGGGGATGGTCATTCTACAAGCAATCTGCAGAGAGAGGATGATGGTGATGATGATGATGATGAGGACAAAAATCCAGAAACGATTGCCAGCAGCTCCTGTAACAATTCTCTTAGTCGCACTGCCAGTCGTGCTCTTCTTCGCATCCTTCCTTCTGGGCAAATACCCGATACAGCCACTGATGGTCGCAACGATTCTCGCATCGAAAATTTTACCTGTGCAGCATACATGGAACTCCACACTGGATACTATCATCTTCCAGATACGGTTACCGAGAATAATTGCTGCCATGGTGGTGGGTGCCGGGCTCTCGATATCCGGAGCAGTGTTTCAGGGGCTTTTTAAGAATCCGCTCGTATCTCCGCAGATTCTGGGGGTTGGATCGGGAGCCGGTTTTGGTGCCGCTCTTGCCATTCTCTTATCCGGAAACGCATTCATGGTGCAGGCTTCTGCATTCACCTTCGGTATCCTTGCGGTAAGCATGACTTATGGGATCAGCAGGACATACAGAGCCACGCCCACCCTTGTTCTGGTGCTTGCAGGCATCATTGTGGGAGCGTTCTTTTCCGCTTTAATCGCCCTTACAAAGTATGTTGCAGACCCTTATGAGACGCTGCCAAGCATCGTCTTCTGGCTCATGGGTTCTCTTGCCTCGGTGTCCAATCGGGATTTACTGATGGTTCTACCGCCGATAGTAGCTGGCATGATCATACTCCTGCTCATCAGATGGAGAATTAATATCCTGGCAATGGGGGATGAGGAAGCCCAGGCACTGGGAGTGGATACAAAGAAATTGACAGTGATCATCATCCTGTGCGCCACGATAATAACGGCATCTGCGGTATGCATCAGCGGAATTATTGGGTGGGTAGGACTGGTGATACCCCACATAGGGCGGATGCTCGTCGGTCCAGATTATAAAAAGCTCCTACCAGCATCTATTTCCCTGGGGGCATTTTATCTCCTCCTCATAGATAATTGTGCAAGAACGTTGACAAGTGTTGAAATTCCTCTTGGAATTCTCACGGCAATCATTGGAGCGCCGTTCTTTGCATATCTCCTGCGAAGAAGCGAGGTGGGATGGTCATGAGACTGGATATAAAAGATGCAGCGTTCTCCTATAATGGGAATGATAATGTTTTTGAAGACATCACATTTTCCATTCGAAAAGGGGATGTCTTCTGCATTTTAGGACCGAACGGCACTGGAAAGTCTACATTAATCAGGTGTATAAATGGTATATCAAAATTAAATCAAGGAGATGTTCTTTTAGATGGTAAGAATATTCATTCACTGGATAAAACGGACATAGCAAAAAAAATAGGTTATATTCCCCAGTCACACAATCCAGCATTTCCATTCTCTGTATTGGATGTTGTATTGATGGGAAGAGCACCCCATATCGGCTTATTGTCCACTCCCACAGAAAAAGACAACAGGATAGCAGAAGACGCCATTAAAACACTCAACATTTCCCATCTCATCGATAAACCATATACCGGGATCAGCGGAGGCGAAAGACAACTCGTTCTTATTGCGAGGGTGTTAGCTCAGCAGCCAAGGGTCTTGCTGCTGGATGAGCCCACTTCTCATCTGGATTTTGGAAAACAGATGCATATATTAAGTATAATCGATGAACTGGCAGAGAGCGGGCTATCGATTATTATGTCCTCGCACTTTCCAGACCATGCATTTATCAGCTCAAATAAGGTTGCAATCATGAATAAGGGAACATTTATCGATGTTGGCAGTGCAGATGATGTGATAACAAAAGACAATCTTAAACGCGCCTACGGCGTGGATGCAACGATTGTTCATGTGGATGAAGCAGATGCGACGGTTTGCGTGCCGATGAAGAACTGTTGTTGCGGTGGAAAGAATCATGGAAAAGATGGCTCATGTCGGTGGAAGAATCCCGCGGGAGACATCAAAAATCTTTAACTTTAATAATGCCATGGATAATAATAATCGCTCTCAAAGGTTTCAAGATTGTCTGCATTGTGCGATAGATTGCTATTGTAAGTGGAAGGAGGAAGATTATGAAAGCACAGATAGTCCAGCATATAGAATGTGAAGGCCCCGGATACTTGGGGGTCTTTCTACACGATAATGGGATTGAGTACGAAATAGTTAGAATGTATGAGGGCGAGCAGTTGCCCGATATTTTCGATGTTTTGATTGTGCTCGGTGGTCCAATGAACGTCTACGAGGAGGAACGGTACCCGTATTTAAAAGGTCTCAACACGACAATAAAGAATTTTGTCGCCGCGGGAGGGCATTATCTCGGCTTCTGTCTCGGCGGGCAACTGCTGGCAAATGCACTTGGTGCAAAAGTTAGAAGAAACCACACAAAAGAGATCGGAAACTTCGAGATTCAACTGACTGACGGAGGCGTAGAAGACCCGCTATTTAAAGGATTTGACACGGTATTCCCTGCTTTGGAATGGCATGGCGATACCTTTGAGATACCCGAAGGAGCATTAAAACTTGTAGAATCGGCGCTTTGCGCTAATCAAGCTTTCCGATTTAAAAACGCTTATGGGCTCCAGTTTCATCTTGAGGCAACACCGGAAATGCTAGCGGAGTGGGTCAAAGTTTATGAAGACGAACTCACAGAAGATGGAATAGATGCTGCGGCTTTGATAGAAAAGACGAAGAGAAAAGCGGATATTTACCGTGAATTGTCGAATCGGTTGTTCACAAACTTTTTTAGGTGGTTTAAAAATTACAGGAGCAGATAGGATGTATGCAGAAATAAAGGAAAAATTTGGAAAAATCGTGGCAGAGAATAACCTGCGAGAAGGGAACGTAAGAATAAGTGCAAAAACATTGAGTGCAGAAGAAGCCATAGGGAATCCGGAAAGGGATGATTTCCCATTACTGAAGGGAAAAGAGCGGTTAATGCAGGCAGAGTTTAACGGCAGTCTGGGTCAGGCGTTCACGGATTTGTACGGTAATTTCGAGGGAACACTTCAAAATGTCCTGGATATGGAATTGAAAAACAATTTTAGAAGGGCGATATTTATCGCCACCTTGAATGCTGTAATGAGGCATCTTGGTCTAATTGATGGAACCATACATTGCAAGAATAATGGTCCAACGGAGTGTAGTGAAGAGTTAATTAAATTTATTTCAGTAAACTACGGGAGACCAAAAACAGCTCTTTTTGGGTTTCAACCTGCATTTGCAGAACACTGCGCCAAAAGATTTGAACTCAAGATTCTAGATCAGGATAAAGAGAATATAGGGCGGGAGAAGTTTGGCGTAATTATTTTGGATGGTACTAAGAATACAAAAAAGGCGTTAGAATGGTGTGATATGGCATTGGTCACAGGGACTACCATAGCTAATGGAACCGCGGAATCAATTCTCCATATGGCTGATGCAGAAAGAAAGCCGGTAGTTTTCTATGGTGTCACAATAGCGGGTGTTGCCAAACTATTAAATCTGGAGCGATTTTGTGCACGATCTGCGTGAGATGAAATGGCTGATGGGATTATGATTGGTAAGGGGGATTCAAACATAGGCATCGTTGATACAACCTTAAGAGACGGTGAACAGAGTGCGGGGGTAGTCTTCAATCGAGAAGAGAAGTTGCATATTGCTCAAATGCTCGATACAATTGGAGTTCAAGAGATAGAAGCGGGTATTCCTGCTATGGGTAATGACGAGCAAGAGACAATAAAGGCTATTATCGGGCTGGGGCTCAAGGCAGAGATCTCCACATGGAATCGCGTAGCAATTCCGGATATTAAAGCGTCTGCGGAATGTGGTGTTAAAAGGGTTTCTATCGCTGTACCCGTTTCTGATATTCACCTGGAATATATTCTCAATAAGGGTAGAGGCTGGGTGCTTGAAGAGACTAAAAAGGTCATTGAATATGCCAAAGAAGAGGGGCTTTATGTATGTGTTGGTGCTGTGGATGCCTCAAGAAGTGCAGAAGAGTTTCTTATGCAATTTGCCAGGACTATTCGGGATTGTGGCGCAGACCGGCTGAGATTTGACGATACAGTTGGTATCCTTGACCCTTTTCAAACATCAGAAGTCATAAACAAATTGAGGACGGAAATAGATATTGACCTAGAGATACACTGTCACAACGATTTTGGAATGGCAACGGCAAATACCATGGCCGCAGTCAGAGCAGGTGCAAGATATGCCAGTGTTACGGTCAATGGACTAGGAGAAAGAGCGGGAAACGCAGCACTTGAGGAAGTAGTTATGGCTCTCAAACATATCGCGGGCACCGACCTCGGCTTTGATACAGCACGGTTTCGTGTGCTGTCGGAATACGTAGCAAAGGCATCCTTACATACAATTCCCGTCTCGAAACCAATTGTGGGTAGCGATATATTTGCTCATGAATCCGGCGTTCATGTAGATGGCATCCTGAAAAATCCTCTAACATACGAACCGTTTGCCCCTGGCGAGGTTGGACTTGAGCGGGCGATAGTAATAGGTAAGCATTCGGGTTCACATGCAATACGGTATGTGTTTGAGAAACGCTGTATTAACCTTACCAAAGAGGAGTCTGATGGCATTCTCAGAATGGTTCGCATAGCGGCAGAGAATACGAAGAATGCATTCTCAGAAGATGAACTGATGAGGGTGTATCGAAAGGTAAATGCACATTATCGTGTGTATAGAAATCATGTATAAACATTTTTCATACTTTTTATGAATTTTTGTGTAAAGTTCTCAAATAGTCTAATAGGGGTCTTCAAGCAATGTGTAAGCAGGAGGAAAAAAATGGAAATAGGAAAAAGAGAAATATCGGTGAGACGGTTGGCTATGGTGCTCGTGATGTTGAGCATGATAATAGCACTAATACCTGCAGTAATGGCTGGAGACCCAACAGGGGCAACTACGCTTGAAGAGGATCCGGGTGCGCCTGTGGATTATGTTTGGATTCTAATCTGCGGATTTCTTGTGATGTTCATGCAGCCGGGATTTGCAATGCTTGAAGCGGGCGTTTCAAGGGCTAAGAACACTACCAACGTGCTGATGAAGAATTTAGTGGACTTCTCTATGGGTTCACTTGCATTCTTTGCCGTTGGCTTTGCGTTGATGATGGGCACTTCCGCGTATATGCTCGTGGGAACGGATGGCTTCTTCTTAGCAGGCGAGTCATACGATGTCGGCACAGCTCTAACCTGGTTCTTCATGATGGTTTTCTGTGCAACAGCAGCGACAATAGTAAGCGGTGCAATTGCGGAGCGGCCGAAGTTCAGCACATACGTCATCTACAGTGTGGTCATTTGTGCTTTTATATACCCCATCTACGGGCACTGGATCTGGGGCGGTGGCTGGCTGAGTTCTGCGGACTTCATGACAAATCTCGGCGGCGGATACGGTGCACTCGACTTCGCGGGTTCAGGTGTTGTTCACGCAGTCGGCGGCTATATCGGACTCGCGGGATGTCTACTGTTGGGACCGCGAATAGGCAGGTACACAAAAGAAGGAAAGCCAATACCAATACCAGGGCACAGTGTCGCGTTTGTAGTGCTTGGCGCGTTCATACTCTGGTTCGGCTGGTTCGGCTTCAATCCCGGCAGCACGCTATCTGCACACGAACTGCGAATATCCGTGATAGCAGTGAACACGACCTTAGCTGCGGCTGCGGCTGCAATGACCGCGATGTTCATCACCTGGAAGAAGTTCGGTAAAGCAGATGTGGTGATGACGGTAAACGGCGCAGTTGCTGGTCTGGTTGCGATAACAGCAGCTTGCGCATGGGTAGCTCCGT
Organism: uncultured ANME-1 euryarchaeote; assembly: GCA_965195275.1. Taxonomy (GTDB): domain Archaea; phylum Halobacteriota; class Syntropharchaeia; order Alkanophagales; family Methanospirareceae; genus Methanophaga. The sequence continues at coordinate 11,327 of CBDAFQ010000082.1, forward strand.
GGGCCTCTGTGGTAATAGGAATAGTGGCAGGTTTCATCGTCTGTTATGGCTTCTGGTTCATTGAGCGAAGAGGTGTGGATGATGTCGTAGGTGCAGTACCGGTGCACGGCTTCAACGGAACCTGGGGACTGATTGCACTTGGCTTGTTCGCAGATGGGACTTATGGCAATTACACCACTGCTGAGCCATTTGTTAGCGGACTGTTCTACGGAAACGCAGGGTTCTTTGGATGTCAGTTCATAAGTGTAATCGTGAACTTCGCATGGGCTTTCGGCACGGGCTTCCTGCTATTCTACGTACTCAAACAGACAATCGGCATAAGAGTATCGCCGGAAGAGGAACTTGCAGGTCTTGACATCAGCGAGCACGGCATAATCACGTACCCTGATTTCGTGTACACGGAACCAGCACGACCGACGAAAATAATACGTATGAGTAATAAGATAGGAGAAAACGAGCCGGAAAGAGGAGGTAAAGGCGGATGAAAAAGATAGAGGCGATCATAAGACTCGAGATGCTGGACGATGTAAAGAATGCGTTAGAGGCAGAGAATATAGTGAGCATGAGTGTTTCCGAGATACGAGGACGAGGTAGACAAAAAGGTGCAAAGCTCATGTGGCGTGGTGACGAATACGTAAGGGAATTTGTTCCAAAGACGAAAATAGAGCTGGTCGTGCGAGACGAGGGTGTGGCGAAGGCCGTGAAAATCATACGTGAAACCGCTTATACCGGAAATGTCGGTGATGGCAAGATATTCGTGCTGCCGGTCGAAGAGGCAATACGAGTTAGAACAGGGGAGACGGGCGAAGCAGCTTTGTGAGGGGTTCCCTCCCTCATTTTTTTATTTTGATTTTTTCTTGTTTCCGTACCTTTTATTCTTTACTACTAAATAGTTATTGTGAAATTTAGGACCAAGCTATGAGTTCAGCATTCGCAGTTGCGGGAACGCACAGTGGAGTAGGCAAGACTTCGGTCACTCTAGGGCTTATCTCCGCTTTCTGTCGTCATGGATTCGATGTCCAGCCGTTCAAGGTAGGTCCGGACTTCATAGACACGAGCTTGCACACTCTCGCTGCCGAGAAATCGTCACGAAACCTCGACACGTTTATGATGCCCAATTCCGCAGTCGTTCATTCATTCAGGAAGAACGCAACAGAAGTGAACGTGGTGGAGGGCGTTATGGGTCTCTTCGACGGTTCTTCCGCGGGAGGACCGGGGAGCACATCACATCTTGCAAAACTTCTGCACATCCCAGTAATCCTTGTTGTTGATGCTTCTAAGTTAGCCGGTAGCGTTGCTGCTCTTGTTCATGGGTACAAGACTTTTGACCCCTCGCTTAATCTTGCAGGTGTCATCTTGAACCGAGTAGGTAGCACCCGACATAAGGAACTACTAGAAGATGCTTTAAGAGGAATTACGCATATATTCGGAGCTATACCACGAGATGAATCCATGCGAATCCCGGAAAGACACTTGGGACTTTATATGTCGCATGAAATTGACTGCACACTCCTGAACGGCTTTTCAAAGCTTGTAGAGGCGAATATAGACCTGGATAGTTTGCTTGAAGCGACAGAGTTGGAGATTCCTGATGCAGAGCATAAATCACGATTACGGGTGGTTGAAGGCGTCAAGGTGGGTGTAGCGATGGACGAAGCGTTCTGTTTCTATTATCCGGAGAACTTAGAGGTATTACGTGAGTTCGGAGCAGAAATAGTACCTTTCTCGCCGCTTCGGGACTCTTTACCCGATGCTGATGCTTATTACCTGGGTGGCGGCTACCCGGAGCTTTATTCAGAACAGCTCGCGGAAAACGCATCTTTACGGGAGGCGCTTGCGGTGACGATCCAGCGTGGGTCGCCGTTCTATGCAGAATGCGGCGGCTTGCTTTACTGTCTTGAACAACTCGAAGGTAGAGACATGCTCGGTGTATTCAAAGGTTCTGCAAAGCTCACAAAGCGGCTTCAGGCTGTGGGCTATGTCGAAGCGGTCTCAGTAAGGGACTGCCTGCTATTCCAAAAAGGGGAACGATTCCGGGGGCATGAGTTCCATTACTCTGCAGTTCGCGTTAAGGCGGAATTCGCATACACACTTCTAAAAGGTGTTGGAATAGCGAACAAGAAGGACGGAATCACCCGAGAAAAAGCTCTCGCATCCTACACGCACCTTCACGCTTTGGGAAACGAAAAAGCGTTTCTCCGCTTTCTGGAGGCTGCGAGGTGATGCATAATACGAAATAGTAAATCTTTAACCAAAACGTAAAGGTTTTGTTACGGAACTCAGCGATTTAAATCTTTTGTGACTCTCACCCTTAGCTTTGCCAAATCTTCCTTTATATCCACGTTGAAGCCCATTCCCTCGAATATCTCTTCAAGCTCGGTTTTTATAAATTGCCTGGCTATATCCGAGCCTAGAACCAAAGTGAACGAATCTTCTGAATCTTTCCGTAATGTGAAGAGATTGCAAGCTTCGAGTCGTTTTAGTATGTATTCTACAGGATATTGTCTGTATTTGAACTGCTCTGCATGCGCCTGGCAAACCTCGCGATGCAAAGCCCAGAATTTCTCCTTCTCCTGATGTGAGTCAATAAAGTTCAAAAATAAGAGCCAGTGGTCTATATCTACTATAATATGCTCGCCAGATGAAAGCATCTCGATATATGTGCGCACCAGAGCTTCATCAATCGCCACAAAGAGCGTTTTATATTTGCAGTAAAATTTTAACGCTTCTCGCATTAATTCGCTTTGTGACACTCGTAACTCCTTCTTCGCCTCTTTGAATAGCTCAACAGTCTCTTCATCCAGAACAATTGTGACCCTTTCCGGTAGTTTCATTTTTGTAAACACATATAGTCTTTACTTTTTCTGCTACTCTTACGCTTACAGCCCGGAAAAACTCGTTATACCACAAAAAGAGTTGTGTAGTTGCATTTTGGAGAGTGGCGAATAGCTATTCTTTTTTGGCTATATCCGCTCATTTCGTTTTTCATAACATTTATGAAAAGTTCTGAAAAGTTCTCAAATAGTTTTAGGAAGGGTTAGCGATCTTTAATATCCTAAGGTGAATAGAAGATGGAAAAAGCGACAAAGACGAAAGAGGATGTATTGGGCGTAGTAGAAAATCAAGGGATAAAGTTCGTGCGACTGTGGTTCACGGACATCCTGGGTCAGTTGAAGAGCTTTGCAATCACGCCAAAAGAGTTGGAAGGTGCGTTTGACGAGGGCATGGGTTTTGACGGTTCCTCGATAAAGGGCTTTGCAAGGATTGACGAGAGCGATATGCTCGCGAAACCAGACCCCGCCACATTCAGGATTGTGCCGTGGCGGCCAAAGGAGCATGCAGTAGCGAGGATGTTCTGTGACATTCTACAGCCAGACGGAAGTCCTTACGAGGGCGACCCGAGATACGTACTGAAGAGGAATCTGGAGCAGTTGGAAGAGAAAGGCTACACCTTCTATGTCGGCCCGGAACTGGAGTATTTCTACTTCCGGGACGATAAGAATACCGAAGTCCTGGATGAAGGTGGATACTTTGACCTGACGACACTGGATGCGGGAAGTGACTTACGAAGGGATACAATCTTAACACTGGAGGAAATGGGGATAGATGTGGAGTACAGCCATCATGAAGTTGCACCTTCACAGCACGAGATAGACCTTCGTTATAAAGATGCGCTTACGATGGCAGATCAGGTAATGACATATCGGATTGTAGTAAAGGAAATTGCGCAGCGATATGGAGTTTATGCCACGTTCATGCCGAAACCCATCTTCGGGGTGAATGGCTCAGGTATGCACGTGCATCAATCGTTATTCAAAGGGGATAGGAATGCGTTCTTCGACCCGAATGACGAATACCATCTATCCAAGGAAGGTAAGGGTTATATCGCGGGATTGCTAAGACACGCACCAGAGATAACGTCGGTTGCTAATCAATGGGTAAACTCATATAAGCGCCTGGTTCCCGGATATGAAGCACCGGTTTACCTCTCATGGGCACGCCGCAACCGCTCTACGCTAGTAAGGGTGCCGATGTATAAGCCGGGTAAAGAGAACGCGACACGAGTGGAATTCCGCAGTGCCGATCCGGCATGCAACCCGTACTTAACATTTTCAGTGATGCTTGCGGCCGGCTTAGCGGGAATAAAGAACAAGTATGAATTGAGACCCCCAACGGAGAAGGACGTTTACCTGCTGAATGCAGAGGAAAAGGCAAAGGAAGGAATAACCTCGCTGCCCGGTAGTTTAATCGAGGCAATTGGACTGACAGAGGAGAGCGAACTGGTGAGAGAAGCTTTAGGTAACCATGTTTTCAACAACTTCATCACATCAAAGAAGGTAGAGTGGGACAATTATCGTGTGAACGTCACGGAATGGGAGTTGAAGGCGTATTTAGGAGTGTTGTGAGTCAGATCAAAGAAACTATTTTTTAAAATTTTAGGGCTGGGCATGGCAGAAAACGTAAAAACAAGGATAGAAGAATTAGTCGGAGATGAAGCAAGGGTGATAGACGGTGATTTCGAGCGTGAGCTATACAGCATGGACATTGGTGAAGTACCATTCGCAAAGCGACTCTTTGACACCACACCAGAACTTGTAATCATGCCTAAAAGCGTTGAAGCACTCAAGAAAATCGTTCGATTCGCAAACAATGAGAAAGTAGCTTTATTCCCGCGGGGGTCTGCTTCTTCAGGGCTTGGTGGCGTGGTTCCTACGGTAAAAGGCATCGTTCTTGACTTGTCATCCTTAAATAAGATTGTTGAACTGAATAGTGAAAAGGAGACCGCAAAAGTCCAAACAGGTGTCCTGTGGTCGGCCCTAGATGATTTTTTGTGCCCTGAGGCACTATCACTCAGAGCGTACCCCTCAAGCTTTTTTTCCACTGTTGGAGGCTGGATTGCTACGGGCGGCTACGGCATCGGTAGCTACCGGTTCGGGCATCTTAAGGATCAGATAGAATCAATCGAAGTGATGTTTCCGTCGGGCGAAGTTACGCGCATCAATTCAAAGGAAGAGGAGTTCGCACGATTCTTCGGTACAGAAGGGCAGTTCGGTATAGTTCTGAGTGCTGTCTTGAAACTGAGGAAGAAGTCAGAAAAATCACTAACGCATCTGATCTACCTAGAAAGTACCGAAGATGCTTTTTTGTTCATAAAGGACATGATAAACGAGGCTATTAACGTTAACCACATAAAATATATGGATGCGTCACATCTTGAAGAGATAAACACCTTTTTTGGTGAGCATTTGTTCAGGCTGAAAGATGCGGTATTAGTGGAGTTTGAAGAAGAGGAAGAGGCAACGAAATTTCGTGACTTCGCAGAAGGCCGAGGTATTCTTGCAGACGATTATCTCTCAAATTACCTATGGCACGAACGGCTATTCCCGATGAAGAAAAGATGCGATATGCCAACCCCGTTGGCTTGTGAAATGGTTATCCCCCTAGAAAACGCTGTTTCGTATCTCAAAGTGGCAGAAATGATTTTAAAACGAGGTGGTGTGGATGTAGAGGTAGAATCGCATATTGTGGGAAAAGACCATGCACTACTGATGTTGACATACATGTCTGACGTAAGAGAGCCAAAGACATACCTTGCCCACATGTCACTTATCCCGGTGCTTACGAGACTCGGGCTAAAGTTTGGCGGTGTTCCATACGGTATCGGCATCTGGAATACGCCCTTTATAAATGATAAATATGATACGAAGACGCTTGAACTCTATCGGGCGTATAAGAAAGAGGTTGACCCACATAACATTCTCAATCCGAACAAATTCTTCGCGGTGAAGACGAAAATGGCGAATATACCAGGAATAATGTTTAAACCACGCATCTTCAAACCACTAATACGTATTTCTGCTACTGTTACACCGATTCTTGGTAAACTAGCATCGCCCAAGGGCGGTCTTAAAGAGGAATCAGTACTTGAGAAGATAGTATATTCATGTATCAAATGCGGAAGCTGTGCCACGGTCTGCCCGGCATATCTTGTCACTAACGAGGAATCAGTAACCCCAAAGAACAAGCTGTATCTTGCAAAAAAACTGCTCGCTGGAGACGCGATTTCGAAGACCGATTCTGATAAGGTCTTTTTATGTACACATTGCGAGATGTGTAGAGCTGTCTGTCAGAATGATTTAGACCTTGTCGCAGCATGGACAGAGCTGGAGACAATGCTTGAATCCAAATTTGGCGCGCCTGAAGAAGCAATAAGGGCTTTCGTCTCGACAATGGAATCAAGTGAAGATTACTGGAGGTTTGTATATAATGCCCCAAAAATATAGTATCGAAGTGACACCGGCACCACCGCGTTATACACCAATCGGTAAGTTTGAGATAGAGCGGGGCGAGGACTGCATAAATTGCGGAAGGTGTGCAATAGGCTGCATCTACGAAGTCCACAAAAGGCAGGACGAGGACCTGCGATGTATGGCAGAGCCTGTTGCTTATCGCTGCAAAGGTTGCTTCTCCTGTATCCAGGAGTGTCCGAGAGCGACGTTGACTATCCGTGAGGGAATGGATTATTCGCGTCTCGGCGATTCTTATTGGACTCCAGAGATAATCAGTACGAACTGGTATCAAGCAGAGACCGGTAAGATTCCCGTCTCAGGTGCTGGATATCGTGGTCCTTTCTCCGGTGAAGGGTTCGATTCGATGTGGACAGATATGTCTGAGATCGTAAGACCCACGAGAGATGGGATTCATGGTAGGGAGTACATCAGTACCACGGTTGAAATCGGGAGAAAGTTAGCTGCAATCAAATTTGATAGTCACGGTGAAATCGTATCGCATATTCCACCTACATTAAACGTACCATTACCGCTAATCTTTGATATGCTCCCATTTGGCGGGTTTGAGAATGTATATGGAGCAATGGCAAAGGCTACTTCTTATCTGGACACTTTTATGATTGTAGACGCTGGAGAGTGGTTTAAAGGAGAGGGGAGATGGGGGAAAGGAGAGGGGAGAGGAGAGAAGGGAGAAGGGAGAACGGAGAAGGGAGAACGGAGAAAGGCGAGAGGTGAAAAACCGCAAGTTATACCTTACATCTCTCAGCCCACACTACATAGCTTTGATGTAGATTGGATTAATGCATGTAAAATGGTGGAATTGGAATATGAAGAGGACGTTCTGAGTGTGGTAAACGAGGTAAAGACTCTAAATCAGGGGTCTATTATCTCTGTAAGAGTTCCTTTTGGCGATAATGTAGCAGGAACAGTAGAGGAATTGACTTATGGCGGCATAGAAGTCATTCATCTTTACGCAGACCTCAATGGACAAACTTTTGGAAAAAGTTTGTTCATAAAGGATATGACTCAGAAGGTTCACAGACATCTGGTAGACCTCAAGATCCGAGATGATGTTACGCTCATTGTAAGTGGCGGTATCGCAATGGCAGAGCATGTGGCTAAAGCAATAATCTGTGGTGCCGATTTGACTGCTATAGACCTGCCGCTTCTTTTCGCTCTTGAATGCCGATATTGTAAAGAATGTCTTAATGGTCAAAATGCTCCGCAACCGTGCCCCATAGAGTTAAAAAATGTAGATCCTGAATGGGGTGCACAACGCATAATAAATCTTATCGGTGCATGGAGGAACCAGCTTATTGAAATCTTAGGCGCTATGGGGTTACGAGAAGTAAGGAGACTCCGTGGTGAAGTAGGAAGGGCGATATTCTTAGAGGATATAGAGAAAGATACGTTTGATAAGGTTTTTGCGATGGAGGTGTCATACGATGCCAACGATTGAAAATGTACCCTCAAGATTCCCGAATGAGATAAGTGAGATAGAAGTACAAAGGGACCTTTCTAAATGCATAAACTGCGGCACATGCGCCAAATTATGCCCTTTTGGAGTCCATGAGCGAAAAAACGGCTATAATAGGGTTTCAAAGCCGTTGAGTTACCGCTGTATAGGCACTTCATGCGAAGATAAACCGTTTTACTGTGTCAATATGTGTCCCCGAAATGCGCTTGCTCTTGACATAAGTTCTGAATACAGTACTATAGGCGATTATCGCTGGACTCGAGACCTTATAATCGGAACATGGAAGCAGGCAGAGACGGGGATACCGCTTAAAGGGCAAAGATACGAAATTGGCAACTCAGGCGGGGGGTTCGATCGTATTTCATTCAATTTCCAGGAGAGAGAGGAGAGGGGAAATGAAAATATGGGTCAGAACTCATTTCTCTCTTCTGGTGATGCCGGCATAAGCACTGAGATAGACCTGAATAAGAGAGAGGGGACGAAAATCAGTATTAAGGTGCCGTTCTATGGTGGCGGGATGTCTTTTGGCTCTATCAGTCTCTCAGTAATGCTTGCAAAAGCAAAAGCGGCAAGAGCTTGGGGGACATTTACATGCACCGGTGAGGGCGGTTACCCGGAAGCATTAAAGGAATACGATGATAATGTGATTACACAGGTTGCAACAGGGTTATTTGGTGTGACGGAAGATACCATCCAACGAGTAAAGATTGTTGAATTCAAGTATGCGCAAGGTGCAAAACCGGGTCTTGGTGGGCATTTACTGGGTGATAAAGTAACACCCGAAGTTGCGCGTATGCGAGAAGCGGTAGAAGGTAACAGCCTATTCTCTCCATTTCCGTTTCATAGCGTATATTCGGTGGAAGACCATAAAAAACATCTGGATTGGATAAAAGAGCTAAATCCCGATGCTATTGTATCGGTAAAAGTTTCCACGCCCACGGATGTAGATATGGTTGCAGTGGGCAGCTATTACGCAGGTGCAAATATTATCCATTTGGATGGCAGCTATGGCGGCACGGGCGCGGCACCAGACATTGCGAAGAAGAACATCGCGATGCCTATCGAGTATGCAATACCGAAGGTGCATGAGTTCCTTAAACAGGAGGGGCTACGAGATACGATGACGATTATTGCAAGTGGTGGTATAAGAACAGCTCATGATGCGTTAAAGGCGATTGCGCTGGGTGCTGATGGTGTTGTTATCGGCACTGTCGAACTTGTTGCACTGGGTTGTGTACGGTGCGGTAATTGTGAATCCGGTAGGGGCTGTCCAAGGGGGATTGCAACCACGGACCCGGAACTTTCTAAGGCAATTGATCTGGAATGGGGTGCACAACGTCTGATTAATTTGTATGCTGCGTGGCGAGGCGAGATTGTGGATGTGCTTAAAAGGTTCGGGATGAAGAGTATAAAGGAGTTGGTTGGGCGGTATGATTGTTTGATTGAAAACCACGAGATTACACAAGATTAACACAACACTTTTTCTTTTTTTACAAAAAGAAAATTTAGTCTGTGCTAAAAGAAAAACAAAAAATGTTTTTAGTCAAGTCAAGGTTTTACCGAAGGTAAAAAAGTTGTTGGTAAACCTTTTTTTGGTATGAAAGTACTTTGTATTTTCATGCTGAATGGGTGACTAGTG
>CBDAFQ010000083.1:0-5480 GCA_965195275.1 uncultured ANME-1 euryarchaeote
GGTGGCGATAGGTGCGGATATAGAGGATGCCGTTGAAAAGGCGGACATACCTGAGGGAATGGAAATCTTTGTTAAAAACCTCTACTCCGCTAAGGAACAAACACAAGCGATTTTGGTGCTATTCTTATGAGCGAAAAGAAATGCTGGGAATACTATTCGGAAAAATTACCAGAGATAATCATCGGTAGAAACTTTCTGAATGAATATCTCGTCACATTAAATGGTGAAGAGATTTGTATTGAAAGAAAAGGATCATTGTAATTGCTCAACGTATAAGTTAAATCTGTTTTTATCCTTGCTTGCTTTATTGTCTTTCTTTTATTCCCATAGCACACACAGTCTAATTAATTTTCCAGTGACACCACTAACTTTTTAAATTTACCCGAGTTTTACCGCGGAGCACGCAGAAGCATCACAACACTTTTTCTTTTTCACAAAAAGAAAACTAAGCCCTTACAGGGCTTGCGGGGTCGTGGGGCAGAGCCCCACAGTGCTAAAAGAAAATCCAAGAAAATGTTTTTAGTCAAGGTTTTACCGAAGGTAAAAAAGTTGTTGGTAAACCTTTTTTTGGTATGAAAGTACTTTGTATTTTCATGCTGAATGGGTGACTAGTGGGTCATGAGATTTTCTTTCTTTTTACTGAGCTTCAATAAAGCATTTATATTTTTGAGAGATATATAAGAAATAAGAAAGGGAGGACATGACTACAGTAAAGGCTAAGGATAAAACATTGAGAGAATAACAAGATGCGAGCTGGTTGGGTTGCATTTATCATTATAAAATGAGGTGAACAAACAGGAAAAAAGGAAATTATGAGAATACACAAATCCGAAGATGAAGGTGGCTGCGGAGTCGTAGGTTTCGCATCTACGATTCCGGTTAGAGGTAAGCACATATTCGAACCCTCCGTCCAGATGCATAACAGAGGAAACGGAAAGGGCGGTGGTATCGCCGCGGTTGGGCTCTCGCACGAAGACCTCGGAGTTACAAAGTCAATACTTGAAGAAGATTATCTGTTACAAATTGCACTACTCGACCCAGAAGCCCGTAAAGAGATAGAAGCCGAGTTCATAACGCCTTTAATGGACGTTGATAAGTCGGAAAGGATAGCGACCGTATCGGATTATCGCACGATAGAGGGGTTAGAGACGAAACCGCCGGACGTATGGCGCTATTTTGTCCGTGTTAAGGAAGATGTGCTTGACCGGTTCATAAGCGAAACGGAATTGGACGATATGGACAGAAGAAGAGCAGAAGACGAGTTCATATATCAAAATAGCTTCAAAATCAATACGAAATTCTACGCTTCGCTCGGCGATAAGAGGGCGTTTGTACTCTCTCATGGCAGGAATATGATGATATTGAAGATCGTCGGCTATGCTGAGAACATAGTAAGATTCTACAAACTTGAGGATTTCAGAGCTCATGTCTGGATAGCGCATCAGCGTTATCCAACAAGGGGCAGGGTATGGCATCCGGGCGGTGCTCATCCGTTTGTGGGAATGCATGAAGCGCTCGTCCACAATGGCGATTTCGCTAACTACCACTCCATAGCCGAATATCTTGAACAGCGTGGCAGACATCCGCTTTTCTTGACCGATACAGAAGTTTCTGTTTTGTTATTCGACCTGTTAAACAGGAAGTATAATTATCCACTGGAGTATATTATAGAGGCTGTGGCGCCCACGACTGAGTTTGACTTTGATATGCTGCCGCCGAAAAAGCAGGAGATATATCACGCTATACAGACTGAGCATATACATGGCTCGCCCGACGGACCCTGGTTCTTCATAATCGCGCGAAACGAGCCGTACGATAACTATTTCCAGTTGATTGGGATAACGGACACCTCTATGTTGAGGCCGCAAGTATTTGCACTTATAGAAGGCGAAGAAGTCCAGATAGGGCTCATCGGGTCGGAAAAGCAAGCGATAGACGCAACGCTTAAGAGCTTATCCGAGGAGGATAAGAGATTCCCTTCTGTCGCAGATAAGTACTGGAATGCACGTGGCGGGAGCTATACAGATGGCGGCGCTTTTATGTTCTCAATAGACCGTGATGAGAAGCTCGTATGCACAAATAAGTTCGGTGAAGTAGTGAAAACACCTGAAGGTCAGACACACTGCGATTTTAGAAAACCTGTCAAGCCACCGCTAGATAGTGATAGACAGCGAGAACTGATAGCGGCAGAATTGAAAAGCCCGCTAACTTTATTTGTGTTCTTGCGAAAAGGCGTTAAGGAATGGGATTGGGATAAACTACGGTGGACTATGTCCGAGCTCACGAAGTATGCGGACGAGAGAGAAGGGAGAAAGGAGAGGGGAGAAGAGAGAAAGGAGAGGGGTGAAGAGAGAAAGGAGAGGGGTGATAGGAATGAGCCCCACACCACCCGTAAAGCGATTGTGATAGAGGGTTTAACACGCCTTAACGACCGCAGATATGACACGGGTACGAAAAAGAGGAGTTCCGTAGTCCAGATAGCAAAAGAAGCATTACACAGGATATTTGATGATACACCTGCGATAGAGGCTAAACACGATGGTATCTATCACAAGATTGGCTGGTCGAATAAGGACGGTTTAAGACCGCCGGATAGTGCCGAGGCGATTTTGATATTAAATGCGGCTGAGTTTCCACCCGAAGGCGAAGAGTGTGATGCGAGGCTTATCGTGAAGGCATATGGGTTGGGTTGGAAGAGATTTATTGTTTATAACGCCCAGGGGCAGCGTTTTTGTGGCTCCGGATTGGGCAATCACACAACAGGAGTTAGGATTGACGTCTATGATAGTTCCGGTGATTATCTCGGCTCGTCTATGGATGGCGCAGAGCTTTACATACACGGAAACGGACAGGACCAGCTCGGGCAGATATTGAAGAGTGGCAAGCTCGTGGTGTTTGGAGATGTCGGGCAGACGTTCATGTATGGCGCAAAAGGCGGAGAAGCATACGTGATGGGAAATGCTGCTGGCAGGCCGCTAATAAACGCAGTGGGAAAACCTCGCGTGGTGATAAATGGGACATGCCTTGATTACTTAGCGGAATCGTTCATGGCTGGTGACCCGCTAAATGGTGGCGGGTTTGTAGTGGTAAACGGGCTTGAACACGATGGAAACGGCAATTTTATAGAGCAGGATACACCGTATCCCGGTTCAAATCTGTTTTCACTTGCATCTGGCGGTGCAATTTATATACGAGACCCACATCATAAGCTGGTGGATGAGCAATTAAATGGTGGCGAATTCTCAATCATCACAGCGGAAGATTGGGCGCTTATATTGCCTTATTTAGAAGAGAACGAACGGCTATTTGGTATATCTATCGAAGATGAGCTTCTGGTCGTGAATGGATATAAGAAGTCGCCACAGGAGGTGTACAGAAAGATTAGACCTATGAAGGCCCCGATTCTTGTGGAGTGTGAAGAGGCAGAGGATTAAGATTCTTGAACCACAGATATCTATCTAAAAGCGGAAATAATAAGCAATCCCATTTTCAGATGATGTGATGTTTTTATGATGTTGCAAGATTATTAAATAGAGAAAGTGCCAAAAGCAGAAGACGTCAAAAAAGTATTGGTAATAGGTTCCGGTCCGATACAGATAGGGCAAGCAGCCGAGTTCGATTTCTCGGGTTCGCAAGCTTGCCGCGCGTTAAGAGAAGAAGGCGTGGAAGTAGTGCTTGTGAATTCCAATCCCGCAACGATAATGACTGATTTTGAGATGGCCGATGTCATATACATAGAGCCGCTGCTGGCGGATGTGGTAGCGAAGATAGTGGAGAAGGAACGGCCTGATGGCATTTTAGCGGGTTTTGGTGGCCAAACTGCATTGAACCTGACGGCCGAATTAGCAGAACTCGGCGTATTATCTAAATACGACGTGAAAGTTCTCGGTACACCTTTAGAAGCCATCTATGACGCTGAAGATCGAGAACGATTCAAACAAGCGATGGAACGCATAAATGAGCCAATACCGCAAGGCGTTACGGTTACTTCCGTGGCGGAAGCCGAGGAAGTTGCGACTGAACTTGGTCTACCTGTTATAATCAGGCCTTCTTACACTCTGGGCGGCACGGGTGGCGGCATAGCGAGGACGCTTGAGGAGCTTAGGGGGATAGTATCTTACGGGCTACAAATTTCGCGTATTCATCAGGTTTTAGTAGAAGAGAGCGTACTTGGCTGGAAGGAGATAGAGTATGAGGTGATGCGTGATGCAAAGGACACGTGCATTACGATCTGCAACATGGAGAACCTCGATGCAATGGGCGTTCATACCGGCGAATCAATTGTGGTCACACCTACACAGACATTAACAGATGAGGAGCATCAGATGTTGAGGTCTGCATCGATAAGAATAATACGTGCGTTAAGAGTAGAAGGCGGCTGCAATGTCCAGTTAGCATTAAAAGACGGTTCTTACAGAGTAATAGAAGTAAATCCGCGTGTGTCTAGGTCGTCTGCACTCGCATCAAAGGCTACCGGGTATCCAATTGCACGTGTAGCGGCGAAGATCGCGATCGGGCTCCATCTGGACGAGATAAGGAATGACGTGACCGAGGAGACACCTGCTTCCTTTGAGCCCGCAATAGATTACGTGGTGGTGAAGATACCGCGATGGCCTTTTGATAAGTTCTCAAATGCTGATAGAACTTTAACGACCTCAATGAAGAGCACCGGAGAAGTAATGGCGATAGGGCGGACTTTTGAAGCGGCGTTACAAAAAGCGCTTCGGTCTTTAGACATAGACAAGGACTTTGGCGCTGGCTATGAGAACTGGTCAGAAACGGAGCTAAAACGTCTTTTAGAAATACCAACGGACGATCGTATTTTCGCGATTTACGAGGCTTTGAAACGAGGTATTATTGGCATAAAAGCGATATCTGAACTGAGCTGCATAGACCCGTTCTTCATAAATAAGATAGCGAAGATAGTGCAGATGGAAGCGAAATTGAAGGCGAACCTACGCGAAAATATGAGAAAAGCGAAGAGAATGGGGTTCACCGATGAACGGATCGCATCGCTAACCGGGCGAAGCAGTGAAGAGATAAGCGACCTCAGAAGAAAAGGAGGTGTTTTGCCTACCTATAAAATGGTGGACACATGTGCAGCGGAATTCGAGGCTAAAACACCTTATTTCTATTCCTCTTATGAGCAAGAATGTGAATTAAAGCCCTCGACACGAAAGAAGGTGTTGATTATTGGTGCGGGTCCTATCCGAATAGGGCAGGGAATCGAATTTGATTATTGCACTGTACATGCAGTCAAGGCGCTGAAGGAAGAAGGAATAGAAGCGCATATAATAAATAACAACCCGGAGACAGTATCCACAGACTACGATACCTCAGACAAACTCTTCTTCGAGCCTTTGACGTTTGAAGACGTGATGAACGTGATAGAGAAGGAGAACTACGATGGAGTGATGGTGCAGTTTGGCGGTCAGACCTCGATCAACTTAGCGGTTCCACTGAAGAAAGAATTGGAACGG
>CBDAFQ010000084.1:0-9856 GCA_965195275.1 uncultured ANME-1 euryarchaeote
GCAACAGGAAAGGGCTTGATAGTTGCTATGGGCACCAATGGAACACTCATAACGGATCCCGTTGCGAAGGAATTAAAATCCAGCGGTGTAACGGCTGTTGCTATCAGTATTGATTCTTCCGTTTCCGAGCGGCATGATGCGTTTCGTGGCGTTAAAGATTCATGGAAACGCGCACTAGAGGGTATTGATGCATGCATAGAGAACGGTATAACCGTTCAGGTGAATACAACAGTGACGCAGCAGAACTACACTGAAATGGATGATATAATGGCCTTGGCAGAAGAGCATGGCGCAAGCTCGTTTCACCTCTTCTTTCTCGTGCCTACTGGCAGGGGAAAAGCGATAGAAGATATATCTGCGGACATGTATGAGCAGATGCTTGAGGATACCCTCGATAAGATAGCGTACGGCAAATATAAACTCGATATTAGACCCGTTTGCGCACCGCAATTTATGCGTATTGCATCGCAAAAGGGATTGAGTCTGGAAAAGTGGAGACGAGGCTGTATTGCAGGGCTCGCTTATTGTCGCATTTATCCCACTGGCGAAGTCACGCCATGCCCTTACCTACCTATAAAACTTGGTAATATCCGGGAAACGCATTTCCGCGATATATGGTTCCATTCACCGGTACTAAAAGCGCTTCGTGACTTAGACAACTTAAAAGGCAAATGCAGGACTTGTGAATATCGCGCTATTTGTGGCGGGTGTCGCGCACGAGCATACGGGTTGACGAGTTTTGTAGATGTCTGCGGCGGTTTACAGGAGCCCGCGGAATTAAAAGGCGACTATTTAGCAGAGGAGCCTTGGTGTCCATATCGACCGCGTGGAAATCGCACAACTAAGAAATGATGCCTGATACAGGACATGATACATGTTTCTTCACAACATACATGATATAAGCGTTATAAAATTTATATAGATATAGGTAGTTATACACTACTAAATAAATTAATACTGTGATGTAAATGGATAGGAGCTTTGTAGTGGACTTAATGGCTGGAAGAATTTAGGGGGTGATTAATATGGAAAAGAGAAGAGCTATAATTTTTGCGGGCATTGTTGTAGCAATCTTAGTTATGGCGATGTCTATGGGCTGTATAGAAGAGGTTAAGGAAGAAAAAGAAAAAATCGCTGAGGAGATTAAGGAAGGAGAAGAGGGATTTGCAGAGGAAGTTAAGGAAGAAAAAACCGCTGCAGTTGTGGAGGAAGTAAAAGAGAGAGTCAGTGGGGCTGCAGAGGAAATAAAAGAGGAACTCAGCGGGGTTGCTGAGGAAATAAAAGAGGAATTCAGTGGGATTGCGGAGGAAGTAAAAGAGGAAGTCTAAGATACCACGTGGAAGTAGAAGAGGGTTCCGTTCTCTCCCCCTCTCTTACTGTTTTGGCAGAGAATGGTAATTGCTCAAGATCTTGTGATCACGCACCAATTTGTTTGTTTGTGATTTTGTGCTTGATATTTGTATTTTTATTTAGCCATGTTAGTATTTCCGTTAGAGTTCTCGTTCATCGCTTTTACACAGCCATGGGTAAATTTAAACCGGACGCCAATCTTAAATAGTCATGCTCACGGCGATAGTTGTGAGTTACGCTCAATGTACTCATTAACGACGCTGACAACCCCCGCCATATTCTCATCAGGTACTTTCATAGCCATCATTGCTTCTTCTTTCTCGTTCTGCTAAACATAAAAATAAAAAAATAAAGGGTCCAACCAAGTCCGCCAAGACCCTTACCCTTGTTTAATTAACGTCTCCGCTTTGCAAGAACTACAACCACTGCAATTGCAATCACTGCGAATATCAATTCGAAACCAGGTGGTTTTGCTGTTGGTGTTTCCACGGGCGCTGCTGCTGTTGGTGTCTCCTTTGCCACTTCCGCTGGTGTTTTAGCTACTGCTGATAGATCTACAGCTAAAACTTTGTCTATCATCTCTTGTGGTATAAATGAAGCTCCTTCTTCGTGAATAGCGCCCTCGCAACCTTCACAAAGCACTTCTGGGTTCTCGTGGCAGAATGCGCAGTCTTTTGCCTCTTTTGTTACCGCATGCGTGAAGTACGCACCATACGCTATATGTGTCTCATTCTTATATTCCGACTCCATCTTAAGGAAAGGCGTTATCTTGCCATCGGCTCTCACGCCGAGATAGAACTCGTCAGATACACCAGTATAAGGTGGCCTGGTTTCCAGATGGCAGCCTTTACAGTTCAGTTGCCATCCCGTATGGCAAGCGGTGCAGTCAAGTGTATCGCCGTGAATTGTGTGCGCCATTATATCAGAAGCTTTGTGGCAGTCTTCACACTTTGCCTTTACTGCACCTGGATCATCTATGGATTTGTGGTAGGTTCCATCACCGTGCAGATCTGCCGCACCATGGCAATCCGTGCAGATAAGTCCCTTCTCATAATGGACATCAGCGTGAGGTCCCGGTTCCTTATGCATTGGCATATCGCCCACAAAAGTCGATGTCTGCTTCGGTTTGTGGCATGGGTCACATGTATCTATGGTTATCTCTTGTGTCTGGTCGCCATGTCCTATTTTAGCTTCATATCCCACATGGCACTTTTCGCAAGTTGTGATATGGCACTTAGAACAGTTCCACTTTGTATAATATTCATCCATGTCTATGCCAAACTCTTCTGCCGCATGCCTCGCATATTCGCCCTTCATCCCCGCACCGGTGTAGTGAAGTGTTGTCGAAAAATTCTCGGCAATATCTGAGTGACATATCTCACAACCTCCAAAGTCTTCGTCAGCCGCTGTTACCGCTGTACACCCCAGTGATACCGATAGCACTGCGACAATCAATAATGGCAATATGGTCTTCGCATTTTTTCGCGCCCAATCATAAATATGTTTCATTTTTTCGTGTATCACCCCCTAACTTTTTTCATCATTTTTCCGCCGCCCTTCGCGGCAGCTTTTATTTTGCCTTTTCATAGCCCCCTCTATCAAGGGTACTAGTACTATATGGTAGCGGTTATTGGGAATATAAAGTTTTCGGTTTTTTGTGATACCTAACCCGTGAAAGCTATTAGACAGAAGAATTTGGATTCTTCAATATAAATAAAAATCTCTTAAATGAAATCAGTAATAAAAGAAACGATGCAAGGAGTACTTTCAGGCGGAAAGGTTATAGTAGCGGGATCAGAAGCGGAGTCTCTTGTGAAAGGGCACGGCAGGAAAAGAGGCAGGTTAGAGTTGGAAGAAGCTGCTGGTCTGCTTGAAACGGGCAAGATAGTGATAAAAGATGAAGAAGGGAAAGAGATGAGTCCTGGCGAGTTCTTGAAGCGTGCATTGGCCATCTCTCCCGAGTTTGGATTGAGATACCTCGTCTACAATGACTTGAAAGAGAGAGGCTATGTAGTACAGCCAGGCGGAGTAGATTTCTGGCTTTATCCTCGTGGCGTTAAGCCAGGAGAGAAGCCCGCGAGATATTTCATCCGTATTCTATCGGAAAGCGCCACTATATCGTTGAAAGAATTAGTTGAGCTGCTTATTTTAGCTCGTAACATGCGAAAAGCGCCTATTATTGCGGTTGTTGATGAAGAAAGCGACATCACATACTATGAAGTGAAAGACGCTAAGTTTGAGAATTCGGAAGCGAGAAAAGAAGAGCGAAGAAAAGTAAAAGCGAGCCTGTTCGGCGATCGGGTAGTCATATGGGATGGTGATTTGGCGGAGACTCTTTACAGGACATATTTCTATGGTAATTTAACGAAGGAGAAGCGGCTGCTGCTTTCTTTTCTCGAAGCTGCTTATCTGATGAGAAAAGGTATGCTGGAGATGGAAGTAGCGCCCCAAGTCTCAACTCTCAATTCTCAACCCTTTGAGCGATTCATTGAATATGCAAGCACAATAGAAACGGCTTTCCGAGCTAAATATGCAGTTTACGCGGATTTGATGGAAAAGGGACAGATGGTGAAGACTGGGTTTAAGTTCGGTTCACATTTCCGGGTGTATAAAGCAATGCAACTGAAACACTCGTTGTATTTAGTCCACGTACTTTCCGAAGAGCATGTTTTCCCATTGCCGGAACTATCAAGGGCAGTAAGGCTCGCACATGGCGTAAGGAAGAGGATGATATTCGCGTTTACCGTAGCAGAGGGGATTAGATACGTGGATGTAGGTAGGATGAAACTGTGAAGTGCATCAGGCGATACTAATTTGGTGATAGAGCAATTAATGGAGATTAGTCTTGCGGGCATCACAAACCAAAAAGTTTATAAAGGGTAATCTACTTCTGGTAGTTCAGTGACCACAAATGGTACTGAGTATAGGAGAAAGAATAAAGGGGTTTTTGTTCAGTCCTTCGAAAACATTCGACGCCTCTAAGGAAGACTCCCTCGGTGATGCTTTCAAGTACTACGTTGTTATTCTATTGGTATTAGCAGTGCTTGTTGCAATCATAGGAGCAGTAGCTTTTCAGTTGATTTGGGGAATGTTTGCTACATTTCTACCACCTGATGCACCATCGTTAGCAGAAATTGGGCCTTTGCTCGCAGTAATTCCAGTACTCCTTTTTGTCGTAGTACTAGTCGGTGGAATAATCGGTGCTTTCATTGACGGACTTTGGATTCACCTCTGGGTGTACATTGTTGGCGGTAGAAAGGGCGTAGGGCAGACCATAAAAGCAGTGCTGTATGGAGCAACACCGTACTGTCTATTAGGCTGGATTCCCATCGTAAACTTCATCGCAGAGATATGGATGATTATCGTGGCAATCCTTGGCGTAAGGCAGCTACACGAGCTATCTACTGGAAAGGCGGTTCTCGCAGTGGTTATCGCAATAGCTATTCCGCTAATAATTTACATTGCAATAATTGCTGCGTTTATGGCATCGATCCCGAAAGGAGTAGTGTAGCCGAGACCGGAAGGGACCATGATTTGGAGGTTTTTGATTATCCTCCCATTATTTTTTGTCTTAAAAATTCGCTACGAGTTCTTCTTTAAGCGCTCGGGCTTTCTTATCGCCTGCTAATATCTCTACTAGTTTAACTCCAAATTCTAGCGCCGTACCTGGACCCTGACTAGTAACAACAGTGCCATCAACTACAACTCGCTCATTACTTGGCTTCGCCCCGGTCAACTCCGCTTCCATCCCCGGATAAATTGTCGCTTTCTTACCTTTTAATATCCCCGCCTTTGCTAAGACCGAGGGTGCCCCACAAATTGCAGCCACGAAGACCCCTATTTCAAATGCTTTTTTGACAGAGTCTAAAACTCTTCTATCCGCTCCGAGATTAGCATAGCCCGGGTATCCCCCCGGTAAAATGACGGCATCGTATTTTTCGAGCTCTATCTCATCAATCGCTATATCAGGAACCAGTTCAATCCCATATTTGCCTTCAATAGCTCCTGCTTGTAGACCCGCAATTACTACTTCTACTCCTCCTCTCCTGAGTGTATCAATAATACTTGCAACTTCAATATCCTCAAACCCAGTAGCTAAAAATAATACCACCTTAGTCATTTCAAATCACCTCAAAGCATGTATGTTTAGTTAGAAGTAAGGGCATATAAAAGATAGGAGCGAGTGCTAAAATGAGAGCGCTATACATAGGGCGATTTCAGCCCTACCATCTCGGACATCATTCTGTAATAGAAGAGATAGCTTTGGAAGCGGACGAGATCATCATCTGCATCGGATCCGCGCAAAGAAGCCACGAGTTAGAGAATCCGTTTACTGCTGGAGAGCGCTATCTGATGATTTCAAAGTCATTACGCGATAAAGGCATCGCCAACTTTTACATTGTCCCTATCTTAGATGTTAATTGGAATGCCGTCTGGGTATCGCATGTTGAGTCTTTGATACCACCAGTGGATGTAGCATATACAAATAACCCGTTAATAGAACGCTTATTTGAGGAGCGTGGCTATGACGTACGTGTTCCGCTTATGTTTAACCGGAAGGAATATTCGGGTAGCGAGATAAGAAGGCGAATGTTGAACGGCGAAAGCTGGGAGGGATTAGTGCCTAAAGCGGTTATCGAAGTCATAAATGAGATAGCGGGGCTAAGAAGAATGAAAGCGTTAAGTATGAGCGATTTATAGCGATAAAAATAAAAAAAATAAAGGGTAAATTTACTAATTCCCCTTTAAATACCCTTTTTGGTTTATGCTATTGCTTCTTCGATGTCTTCCTTCTTTACTGTCTTCCGTCCGGCGTGCTTAGCGAGGCTTACTGCTTTTGCAGCTATTTTCTCGCCCTCTGCCTCTAAAATCTCTACTAGTGCTACACTTGCGTCTTCGCTTACTCGTTCTGCTCCGGCATTTCTCACTAACCTGGTTACAGGTGCTATAGGTAGTTCAGCCATTTTTATTACCATGATAAGATAATGGGTGGGTATATAAAAGCTTTTCGGTTACTTGCCCTTATTAACATCATTAAAACCAATCCCCTAATGTCTTCTGCCCCCCCACCTCAAAAGATGAAGTGACATAACCAAAAAGTTGCAGCACCCTATGGGCAACAGGTATTACTTGATGCAGGAGATAATAAGAGATGTCAATCTGATAGTTTCTCCCCTCCGCGTATATTTCGTTCCTTTCGCTTCGCTCCATAAGATCAATGGGGAAAGCACGGTCACTTGTCTTCCCCGCGCCTTTTAATATCACATAAGGGACTTTCGAGCCCACTTCGTATGCGATATGCGACGAAGAAGCCAAAGCCTTTTCCGCTGCTATAACATGCGCTTGCTTCGTATCATACGCACTTATCTTTCGGGTGAGCGTTTTGTAAATTATCAGTTTATGCACGGGTAAATCCCCCCGCTCTAAGTCTTTTATTACGCTTTTAACATATGCCATAGCCTTCTCCGGATCTTTATCCCGTAAGATGAGCTCTATTACTTCTGTCTGTACCTCCTTCGCCAACTCGCACCAATCTCCACGGCGCACTTCTAATCCCCGAACCACGATTTCACCCGTATCCGTAAGCGCGGCATACCGCTTCTTCTTTCCCGTAAAGAAGATGGTTTTGAAGAAATCCTGTAATGCGAGTTCAAGCGGGAGTTCTTTTGTTATTCGCGCGGAAATTTCTTCCGCTTTCTCCACTATCACTTTTTTCCTATCGCCTTCAACCTCAAGAGGGAATTTTACGAATATGCTATCGGTATCGCCATAAATAACCTTGAACCCGGACTCTTCCGCCATTTTCACTGCACGCTTTATGAAATGGCGCCCCCATGCCGTTGTCGCTTCCGCGCATTCGCGCTTGTAAAACTTCGCGGCACTCCAGCCGGTATAGCCATAAAAGCTGTTCGTGAGTATCTTGAGACTTTGCTGTTGTATATCTAACAGCCGATATTCATCGCTCGCTTTGTCATAACTTTTCATATCCGCCTTTATCGCTCTCCTTCTCGTAATCAAATCGCTCATTATTCTTTTAAAGAATCCATCCGGCGCTTTTCTGAATGCATAGCCCACTTCTGGAGCGACATAGACTTCTTCGTCTCCGACTTCCGTCGCAGCCACAAAAGTATCGGGCGAGATGTTAAAAGAGATCATGATGGTAGGGTACATAGAAGAGAAGTCGAGAGCGATGACATCTTCGTGCAGGCCCTTTTCCGGCGGCAGCACGAAACCGCCCTCAAATGTCTTTTCCGATCCGCCTTTCGGTGGTACCAGCTCACCCCGTTTAAATGCCTCCGCAGTCAAAAAAGCTTCTACTTGACGGCCTCTACCCATCTTTGCTAGCTCGTCCAGCGGATAACCAACCATTTTAGACAGCTCGATTTGCAGCGGTAACATCTTCGTGGCTATCCCCAACGCGCTGACCGCATCTGCTTTTGCATATTCGTATAATCGCTCTCGCGCAGAAGCATTAAACCAGCTTTCGTTAATCTCGCGCGGCGATAAATTCACGCGCTCATTTTTACGTACTACGCCGAGAAATTCTGCTACATTTTCCAATTTCTTTACCTTCACGCTGTCCAGATCTCGCTTTGCAAGCTTAAAAAGGTCTACATTTAACCTGCCTCTAATATTTACGCCTGGCAATGCCCCCCCTTTTTCAAAACGAACCGTGCTGCCATCTGCGCCCAAACGCAGACGAAGCCCGTACAAATTCGCACGTTCACGTATATACGGCCAGTCAAAACCGTCTGAATTATAGCCCACAATGATGTTCGGCTGTAAATGTCCCACAAAGTCCAAAAAAGCTCTTAGTAGCTTTTCATCGTCACCACGCGCATAATTTTCATCAGCTATCACAAACAACTTCGACTTTACCTCTTCGCCCTCGTAATATGCAACGGAAATGATTATTATCGGGTCCCTTGCAGGCGAGGGCATGCCATACCCGCCCTGAGTGGCCATCTCGCAATCAAAAGCGAGAATCTTGAGCGTCGGGAGCCCATCCATCTTATTGTAGATCACCTTTGAAGCGAGAATAGCTGTTCCATAACTCAACTCTACTTCTTCGCCTTCTACAATTAGACCGTCAAAAGGTCTCAACTGCTTGTCTATCAGGTACCGAATTGCAAATAGAATGTCCGCTTCCAACACGGTAAGACCCACCCTACTGACGGCCTCTCGCAGTAGCGGAACATGTCTCGGATGAGAAGCGAAAATTTTTAAGCCGTTCTGATTGACCCCAAGGAATTTCTTCTGGCAAAATTCCACTCGCTTAACTCTTATCGCTTCATCTTCTCTAGCTATAGCTATTTCTTCTATCTGTCTCTTTTTTCCTTCTATATCGTGACTTTTAGGAGAAGAAGAGAACGCATAAAAATAAGGCTCGAAATTCTTGTCCAAAACGATAAAATCCGCACCCTCTTCGCTCTTGCACCATAATCTTATCACTGGCTTTTCAGTACCTTTTTCGTCTTTTTCCGTTATGTAATCAATGTCCAGCAGAAAACCCTCTTCCTCCATTTTTCTTCCTTTCTCGCTCACAGTAAATAAATCTTTACAACGCACAATAATAGATTGTTCTAAGGTTGAGGTACATGGAGCGAGACTTTTTATCATCGGACCTTTTGTATTTATCGTCACGTCGGGAAATAGGGATGTTAAAGAGTGAATTTTGGCAGACGATACTCATATCCGCATTCATTGCTGATTTTACTACCATACTGCTCCTCACGGTTGTGTCTATTTAAGATTATTGTTTTTTACGGTAAAAAATTAATGCCATTCATAATACTTCAAACCCACCTGGTTTTGCGATTATTGCTTCTGTTTTCATATCAGGATATACTCTAATCCATTTCTTCGTGTTCTCTTCTTTTGGTTCCGGAGTAGAAAACTGCTGAACGCACGCTTTGCCCCCTGCAACATTTATCAGGTATTTTGAAGCGGAATTAACCGCACGTTCTATCTTTTCATCACTCGGTCTTCTCGTTACTTTCTCCCTCGCTTCTCCTGGTGCGAACTTGATGATTTTATACTTGATTCCTGGGTCTATCTGCGCTAAAAAAGAAGCAATTCGCCCGATTTCTTCCACCTCTACTACTCCTGGCATCAAGACAGTTTCAACCCTGAACTCGAGTTCGCTTTTACGGAGATGTCTCGCAGCCTCGAGAACCGTGCGATTGGACATGCCGGTGTACCCTCGATGGATTGAATTAGTATACGCTTTTATGTCAAGCTTAACCTCATTGAGACCCGAACCTTTCAAG
The DNA here is from genome assembly GCA_965195275.1 of uncultured ANME-1 euryarchaeote. Classification (GTDB taxonomy): domain Archaea; phylum Halobacteriota; class Syntropharchaeia; order Alkanophagales; family Methanospirareceae; genus Methanophaga. The sequence continues at coordinate 9,621 of CBDAFQ010000084.1, forward strand.
GCCATTACGTACTCTCTGTCCAATAAATATCCATTTGTGGACAGCGTAATATGTTTCACATCAACCTTTGTTTTGAGTTTTCGCACGAGGTCAAGCAAAAAGTTCTTGTCCAAAGTAGGTTCACCTCCTGTTATTATAGCCCCTTCAAGCGGTGTAATGTTGCTATAAGTCCAATTTGACCTCTTTATAAAGTTTATTAATTCGTTAACAGTCATCGACTCGCCTACCGGGTCACG
>CBDAFQ010000085.1:0-2906 GCA_965195275.1 uncultured ANME-1 euryarchaeote
AATATCACTTTCTTCTCTGCTTTTGACTTCTCTATCGCATAGCATACGAAATTACCCGCAACGACTATATTATCTGCCGGGAAATTCAGTTTTTCTACTGCTATTCGCTTGCTCTTCTCACCCGTGCTAACGCCTAAGATCTCCCTTATATCTCTTACGACAAAGTCTATAACATGCTTATAACCATCCTCGGTGTACGGTTCAATGAATCCCGTAGCGCCGAAGATCGGGATACCGCCTTCTATGCCCAACATCGGAAGAACGGTGTCTTTCGCTATCGCCTCCCCTTCTGGCACGAAAATCTCTATTTCTACACCACCCGCGATTACTTCCTTCACGTTCGTTTCTATGTCCATCAAAATGTGAGGGTATATATCAGGCGCACCGACTTTACCAAGCCCAGCCTTTTTTATTATTCCTATTCCTTTACCTGCTCTTATGGCAAATACCGGGAACAGTCTTGCCCTTGCACAGATAAGCAAGCCACTAAACGTATCACCCTTATAATCGCCGGAATCCACACGAACACATGCTATACACTCTTTAGCATCTGCATTTTCCACCGCCATCTCCACTTTTATGTCTGCCGAAGTGGTAACTTCCACTTTCTTCGCTTCTTTTCCCGCAAACAGAAGTGCAGCAGCTTTGGAAGCCGCAGTGGCACAGGTACCTGTGGTATACCCGCGTTTGAGCATTTTACCGTCTTCGAACAGAACCACCCTGCCCCTCTTTATCTCTTCTATCAATGCATCATAGCTGATGGCATTTATCTCCGCGGCAGTTAATATGAGTGCCTCAGGGTATTCTCGTCCGGATACTGGGTCTCTCATCTATTTTTCACTTCTCCTCCACAAAACTCAATTCGATTATCGCATTGGTAATTGCTACTGCGGACGGAGTGCCGCCTCTTGGACCTCTTATCACAATGCAAGGTATACCAGTAGACAACATATCCTCTTTCGACTCTGCGGCATTAACAAAACCTACAGGTGTGGCGATAATAAGAGCAGGCTTTATACCTTCTTTGATAAGTGCAGAAAGCTCCAGGCAGGTGGAAGGTGCGTTCCCAACAACCACAATGTTATTGCGGATGAGCTCTTTTGCGATGCGGAATCCCGCGGCAGTCCTTGTAAGATCCTCTTTTACTGCTATTTCCATTGTTTTTGGGTTATTCACAAAGCACTTCACATTCTCCTTGTATCTTTTGCTGATACCCGCTTTTACCATTTCAATATCTGTAATGATTGTTTGCCCATCTTGTATGCATTGTATCCCCTTTTCAATCGGATTATGTTTGAACACAATCAAGTCCATAAACGAGGGGTCGGCATTAGCAAAGACTACCCTGCCCGCAACTCGGCGTTCGTGCTCGCTAAGCGGATATTTCGATACTATATCCGCTACGATTGCCTTGCTCTGCTCCCACACCCGAGCTCCTGCTGCTACCGAATTGCCTCTTTCGTGACTATCTGTGTCACCGAGGTCATAATTGTATTTCCTTTCATAACCCCTACGTGTAACCATTCGCCCGCCAATATTTTTTGTGCCCGAGCAGCCGATAATAATGGTCGTTGACATGTCTATTTGATGATATAAGTCGGGTAAATCGGACAATGTAGTAATCTCACTGTAATATCCTACTCTTTCCGCGTTTTTTACTATGCCTACTATCGTTTCCCCGTCACGAACCCGCATGAAAATCTCGTGTGCCTTCTCCAGTTGTGTCGTTCTTGTTTTGCTTTTTGGGTTGTATATCGCAACTGCGATGCCCATCATAGCTAAACCTTCCAGCCGCTTTTCTATCTCGGGCCAGGGCACTAATAAATCACTCAAACTGACAACAGCGAAATCATTTGAGAGTGGCGCACCAAGTAATGCTGCTGCGGCAGATGCCGCTGTTATGCCCGGCACTATTTCCACGCCTATGTCGGAATCGCCAATTACTTCTAGTGTCAGCCCGGCCATACCATAGATGCCGGCATCGCCACCAGATACAATGACAACGTTTTTTCTGTTTCCCAACTCGACTGCTTTTTTTGCTCGCTCAACTTCCGTCCCCATCCGGCCTATTATCAATTCTGCACTCGTCGGTATGATCGCCTTTATTAGCTCTATGTATCGCTCATTGCCCATAATAACGTCAGCACTGGAAATCCGCGCTCGCGCTCGTTCGGTAAGCAAATCCAAAGATCCTGGTCCTATTCCTACTACAGATAGCATGTTCTACCTCTAAAACTATGTTTATAATCAGATAAAAAACCACGAGATTTTACAAGACACTTTCTCTTTTTGCAAAAGAAAACCGGTACTAAAAGAGAAACAAAAATAACGCTTTTAGTCAAGGTTTTTACCGAAGGTAAAAAAGGTTTGTGGAAATCTGTGTAATCTTGTGGTTGGCTATACAAAAGGTTTAAAATACCACCGCCAGTGTTATTTTTCTATCAAATGATTTCCGCTTTACAAATTCGCACTTGGTATTATTCCGAGTTGCACCCAAAATAGCACAGGGCTCAGCAACGCCTTTTAGGTTAAACGCAGCCATTGCTGCGCTTTTCGACTGCACATTCACACTGTTTATCTCGTCTCGTGAAAATAAAAGTAGGGGTATGCCGAAGTTAGCAGAAACTTCTCGTAACGACTCGGTGTTTTTGAAGTCCACTGTGCATAAACCCTTGACTTCTTTCTGATCTATATTCAATTCCACCAGGAACCCGCGAATCGCGCTCTCTATCTCTATTGCTCTGACGTCTGTATGGAAGCCGATTCCGAGGTAGATGTCTCGGGTTTTCATTTTCTCGCTCTCTTTTATTGTTTAACCTTAGTAACTATGTCGTGATAAAGAAATTTTTTTCTTTGAATTTACGAATAATGCCATCATATCGAATATTTTTGAGAATAAAAGAAAT
>CBDAFQ010000086.1:0-5925 GCA_965195275.1 uncultured ANME-1 euryarchaeote
CGAACCGGATAGCGAGCTGGCGAAGGCGTTGATTGCTGCAGATGCCCTTTCCGGCTTGATCGTGCCGACAGCGTTGATGATGCCCACGCGTAAATTGTCAGAAGTAACGGCAAAATCATTAAAGAAGAAATTCAGTGACAAGTCCTTTGCACGAACAGTCAGCAGGGCGAATATAATGGTATGCGAAGAACTAGGCCTCGAGCGAAGGGAATTCTTCACGCTCGCTTTGGACGCTCTTCAACCGATAGGTGATGATCTGGGCATTTAAATCTGTGTTAATCTGCGTTCATCTGCGTCCGATCATCAAAGATTATTCTTTCTTGTACATACATGTGTCAAATAAATTTATATAAGGGTATGGCTAAATATGATAACATATACAAATTGTTCTCCGTTGGGGTTATCCATTTGGGTAACGAATTGAAAAAAATCGGAAAGCGGTTATGTAGTGATCTTGGACGGTTACTATAAAAAGATGAAACAAAAAGGAGGTGAAAAGAAGAAAAAATGAACGGCAGTAAGTTGGTTCTTGTGGCTATAGCGGTTGTAGCAATGGGGTTATTTATTCTTCCGAGCAGCGTGTCACTCTTCAGCGGGCAGCACACGTGGTATGATTTGAGTGAGACTGCGCGTAGTGATGTCCCCTGTGAGAAGTGCCATGCGGATATAAAAGATGAGATGGTTGATGCAGACAATGGTATCCACAAAGGCTTCGCCGGCGGGTGCGGCTGTCATAGGCTAAATGCAACTAGGGTTGCTGTAGGTGGTTACGGCGGTAAAAAAGCAGAGGAAGGTACCACAGCTCACGCTGCGGAAACCATAGCTTGTATGATCTGTCATGAAGAGGGTACAGGGCTTCCTTTCGCAGGTGGATTCAGTCAGGAGGCGGTTGAAGCAGCAGCAAGTGGTAGCACTACGCCATACACTTATAGTAGTGGTGGCATAGGAGGGGAGCATGCAGCTCACAACCAGTTCATTGGACAGGCAATAGAGGATACGTTGATGGAGGATTCGAACGAAGCATGTATCGCATGCCACACAAGGGTCGGTGTGAACATCCAGTGGACGAAGAATCTGGATATGAACTTCCAGGCAAGTGTGAACGATCTCGGAGTCTGGACAGTTAGCGACTTCACAGCGACAGGCCGTAACATAACGGATGTGTATTATTCGAACGAATGGACGACGTAAACCACAACCAACTTTTTTCTTTTTTATTTTTGGTATTGAGGGCAAAGTAGGCGGGGGGCAAAGATAAGAAGAGTAATTTATATTATATTATACTATATTGCGCCAATCTTCTTTTTAAAAAATTGATTGTTCAAAATAAAACGAGCTAAATTACCAGTGAAGGTAAGAAGAAATGAGCGGAAGTAAAATGGTTCTGATGCTGATAGCAGTAGTTGCAATAGGTATCTTCGCTCTTCCGAGCACGATGTCCATGTTCGGTGGACAGCATACCTGGTATGACATTGCAAGTGACGGTGTACCATGTGTGAAGTGCCATGCCGATACATATGAAGAGTTTTCTCGCTCTGAGATCCACTCGTCATTTGCACGTAGAGACGCAAGAAATGATGTTTGTTATGTGTGTCATAGGGCAGAAGATCCTGATCTAACATATGCAAAGGGGGGCGGCAGTAGTGCAACTCCAGCAGCACATGCCGCCTCCACAATTGCATGTATGGCGTGTCATGAGTTCGATGCGCATGTACAAGACAATAATCAAGGACCATTTGCCGGTGGTTTTGAGCAGCCCAGTGGCTCGCCGTTTTCCTATGGTGGCGTAGGGAGTCCGCCACAAGGTAGCGTTATTAGCGATGGTAATCATACACGACATAATGCATGCGTTCAGGGTGCGGTAGATAGTGCTTTGATGGAAGATTCAAACGAGGCATGCATTGCATGTCACACAGCCATTCCAGTGGAAATAGACTGGGATCTCGGGTACGCGATGCACTCGCAATCGGTCGCTGACAGTTTAGGCGATTGGACAGTTGGACCGGACAGTTCGAGGCAGCAGGCACTTATACCGTGACTACATACAATAGCTAAGTCAAGAAAGGGGAAAGAATGGAAGCATTTATAGAAGCGGTGATAACAGTTATTGCGGTTAGCGCATTCATAGCAGGGCTATTTTACGTTTTTTATTTGGCTGCGGTAAAGGGATCCGAATCGCCACTGCGTTTCTATAACCGCTTTGAGAAAGGCTACCGCGAGCATTCGCGTACTAAAAAGGTGAAAGAAAAGATGACCGAATACAAGACCTTTTCGGGCGTTGGAGCCCCATCTTTTTTGCGATCTGCGCTACCATTCTGCGTGTTTATCGCGGTTATACTCATTCTTCTATTCAAGATTGTTTTTTTCACTGCTATTGTCTCGAATAGCATGCAACCCACGTTCAAAAAGGGGGACCTTGTGCTCATGCAAAAAATAGCCACCGCGCCGGAGGAGGGAGACATAATCATGTTTGAGCAGAAGAAGATTATGCTTCCCGTTACGCATAGGGTTATCGCCGTAACTGATGAAGGAACAAAGACGGGGGGGGACGCGAGAGGGGTAACAGATCCCTGGATTGTGCAAAACGAAGCGATCATGGCTAAAGCAGTGCAGATAGGTGCTAGACCCATAGTACTGGAAGACGTTGGCAATTATTTCATTCTGGAGACAAGCGAAATGGGCTATAACCCCAAATATGGTTCGGAATATGCGTTTATGAAGAATATCTTTTCTATGCTGCGCTTGTATGGGTATATAGTGTGCGTTATTGCAGTCATGGGATATGTGTTGCTGTCTTTAAATGAGCGGAAGAGGAGGGGAAATGTACAACTATAAGCGGATGCTTCTGTTTATTGGTCTCGTAGCCGCAATTATCGCTGCCATGCCGAACACAATATCCTTGTTCGGTGGGGACCATACAATGCCGCGCGAGGTCGCTTGTGATCGCTGTCATGAATCGCCCGAAGGGGGTTTATCCGCTTTGGGTGTGTATCATGGTGATGAATCATGTGCTACGTGTCATCGCTGTAAGCTAACCAATTACACAGAGATAAGAGCAAATGGCACGGGTGCATGTACAGAATGCCATGAAATTGGCCCTGGGTGTCCACGTGTAGGGCGATTCAAAACAAACTAAAATAAATTATTGACACAGATTAACACTAAAACTTTTTAGAAAAAAGTTTTATCAAAAGTCAATTTCTTTGGTAAAGCTTTCTTTTTTAAAGAAAGGTTTGTGTAAATCTGCGTCCTAAATTAAATTTATAGGTAGAAGTTATATTTTATATACAAACAACAAAAAAGATATAAAATGACTGATAGGCCTCAAATCAGGACCACAATGTCGATCGCGGAAAAAATAGGCTTGGGTATTACAATACTCATAGCGATAATTCTAATTGGCTATGCCATTTTCTCTTTGCTAATAGACCTACTATTGCTGAATTTCGATTGGTTAGCAATTGCAATCGATTTAATATCGCTCGCTATTGGGGTCGCACTTGGCTATTTCTCCATTCGCATATATAAGAAATCGGTATATTACGAGAGTTTGGTGAATTCCGCGTTTGAAGAGGGTGTATATGCGCGATTGGAACCGGTACTGAGAAAAGTCGCCGAGACGCACGTAGAAATGGAAAGTTTAGGAACTCGCTTAAATGTAATTGACCGTAAAGTTCAAACAGTCATAGACGAGCAGGTGAAATCGGAACCGCAATTAGAAATGGAAAAGGCGATTGCTCCTGGAACATCTATGGGTTTTATAATAAAAACCATCTTCTTAGCCATAATCACGATGTCTGGTTTTCTGTTCATGGTATATACCTCAATAGGATATGCGCATTTTGCTACACTTCTCTTCTTTATACTCTGGTGGTTGCTCATATCTTATGAATTTAAACTCGTTACTAACGCTACTGCATGGGTGATGGCCTTTGCCCCAATTCTTCTTATTCCCGTTAGCTTTATGATACTTGGTACCCACATAGACCCAAACAATTTGGTAGCTCTTTTTTATCTCTGCCTCGCGTTATATGTATTCTTATACTTCTGTTGGGCAGTATATGAGACAAAAGGGACGCTGCCTTTTAACCTTGACCTTAATAGATATTTAAAGCAGAAGTGAAAAACCGAAAAGTTTTTAAATAGATGTGTCACTATACAGATATAACGGAAAAATGAACAAAAAATTAGTTTGTGCTGTTATAGCTATGGTAGCGGTAATAGGTGTAATAGCCGGCTGTGCTGAGGGACCAGCGTCGGAAGAGGCCACGCCTGCGCCGACTGTTGCACCAACCGCACCGCCGACTGTTGCACCAACCGCACCGCCGGGTATGGTAACGGCGACAAGTTGTGAGATGTGCCATAAGACCGAATCGACAGCCAAGTTGAATGCCCACGTAACGGGCGGGCAATTGGTCGCGGGTAAACCGGGCTGTTTCGGCTACTGGGGCTGTCATGGCATGGGTAATGCTACCGTACATACGGTCCATCCAGCAGGAGAAGTTGGATGCGCAGCATGTCATGGCACAGAGACACCTACGATTCCACCGAAAGGTGCAGGCGGGACAACATGTGAGCTATGCCACGGATATCCGAAGCCATTAGAGCCAAGCGAAGGAAACCTCGTCTGGATACACCAGGATAGGGGCAAGGACTGCACAGTTTGTCATCTCGGTGAAATCTCAGAGATACATGGGCTGGAATAAAACAGCCCTCTATTTTTTTTCTTTTCTAACGGCACTGTCGAATTTTTCAGTAAAATCACTATAAGACTCTTCAAGTTTTACCGCAGAGTGCGCAGAGAACGCAGAGGCATCAGAAACCCCAAGCAATGGTTGGAACAGTCTTAAAACTCTGCGCCCTCTACGATCTCCGCGTTGATAAATCGCAGATTAAGAATAGGGCGATTACTCGCCCCTTCTCATCTCAGAACGGTACGTGAAAGTTTCCCTTCATACCGCTCAAGCATTTCATAACCCTTTCTGTATCGGGCAGCAGTTTGTTTCTGTGGTATTCTTGTCTTCTGATTTCAGTATTCATGCGCATAAACTATCCTTTAGCTTATCCCATCTCGTCTTGCACCAGTCAGTCAGTTTTTGAGCCTTCTGTCGGAGTTTCCGCAGCTTGAAGTACTCAGAGTCGAGATATGGGTTTTTATCTAGTTTCAGGCTGGTATGTCTGACTATCATCGTATCTGAAAAGAGTTTTAGTCTGTTCCTTTCTGTACAGAACACCCAGTTCCGAGACCTTTCGGTATGCCAGTACTTTCTGGCAACCCAAGTCCTGGACTTCTGCGGATGTCTCCTCTTACCCCATTTCCAGAGCATATTCCATATTCTATGATCCATATTGTTGAATACCTTCTTAGATACGACTGTTCGATGATAGTTCGACCAGCCGCTGATAATGGGATTCCGAGCATCTATGAGATCATCCTGTTTCCATGCTTTCGCTCTTTTGATTAGGTCACCGACCTTACGAGTGGCATTATCAATCGACTTCTTAGATGGCTCTATCAGGAGTTTCCGTTTGTATTTACGGAAGTTCCAGCCCAGAAAGTCAAAACCAACATCTATATGGGAGATATGAGTCTTCTCCACCGATAATTCAAGACCGCGTTCCTTCAGGAATCCTTTGATCAACTCGGCAATCTCTTTTGCAGTCTCTTCCGACTCGGCAGTAACTATAAAATCATCAGCATACCTCACAAAATTCACCTTGTGAGGATTACAACGCCTCTTATCGATTTTTCCACGCTTATTGATGTGATACCTGGATGCGATAGCCTTTTCCATCCCATCCAGAGTCATATTCGCCAGTAACGGCGATATGATTGCACCTTGTGGAGTTCCTGACTTGGTAGGATTCAAATGACGATTGTATACGTATCCTGCCTTAAGGAATTGTTTTAAGATTGCTTTATCC
>CBDAFQ010000087.1:0-11540 GCA_965195275.1 uncultured ANME-1 euryarchaeote
TTGCCACTATCCATATTACTAAATTTAGTAATACGTATATAAATAAAAATAAGCACATTATAGCTATGAATATTTGGACTAAGCCATATTTAAGATCTATTCTAAAACCTATTACTCAAAATGGTTAAAGTTACAGTTTAATATTCCTCCACCTCAATTCCATCTATCCTCTCAAAATGCTTTACGTTTCTCGTTACGATGACATTACACCCTTGCGTCAACGCAATCGCCGCAACCATTCCATCCAGCGAATCAATCCCCATCCCTTTTCTAACCAGTTCGCCGAGTATTTCCCCTGCTTTGATCGCCGAAGCATGATCAAACGGGAAGATGTTTAAACGATCGAATAGCATTTCCACCTCTTTTAACCGTTTTTTACGATTGACTGATCTACTCAGATATATACCAAATACAACTTCAAATACATTTATCTCAGTTGTAACTGTCTCTCCAAATTCATCAAGTTCTTCCGCTTTTTCCACCGCTCCTTCTTCATCACGGAGCAAATCTATCAGAAAGGTAGTATCTACGCATTTACATATCATTTCATCCCGCTTCTCTCTTTTAGAGATATACTGAACGATTTCCGCAGTTCTTTCATACCTTCTTCCATTTCTTCAATCTCTTCGTCAGGAATATCACTCCATAGACCAGCACACTCGGCTAAACTTGCTTTCTTCTTTAATAACCTGATGATAGCCGCTGAAACATCCTCATCTTTTGACTTCATGCTTAACAACAGGTTATACGCGGTGTCGGTAACAGATATTGTCTTTACACCCATCTTTCTTCACCTTATTTTTCCTCTGTCGTTACTATAAATAACATTTACATCTATCTCATCGCCTGCCTCAATTAAGATTTCCTTCCGTATTTCTTTAGAGATGGTAAGCGGGTAATTTTAGTTCACATTAATACCTTCTATATATAGCCATTTCTTTCCCGCCCTTTCCTTTATTCCTTCAACACTTAATAATATATCGCCCTGTTATATAAAGATGGACATTTGAATTTGCAGCCTGAATAATCGTTACCTCAGCCCTTTCTCAGAAGGAATTGTTAAAGCATCTCCTGTTGGTATCTTAGCCAATGTTGGTTTTGTATTTCAGACACTTCCGTCACACACAAAAGTGTCCTACGGCACACTCATACTTTCACCTTCTCACCATAGCAATTAACGCCAGTAAACTTCTCCCTGTACGATACCATTAACGGCGTCAGTTTCCGTTCTGGTGCTTTAACCTTCTTTAGCCGCTTATTAATCTCAGCATCGCTTATTTTCACATTCAGCTTCCTATTCGGAATATCTATCTCTATGATGTCCCCATCTTTTATTGCACCAATAGTACCGCCATTATACGCCTCCATCTCAACATGCCCAATGCAAGGGCCGGTAGTGCCGCCTGAGAACCTACCATCAGTGATTAGAGCCACCTTTTTATAGCCCGCACCCATTATCGCATCCGTAGGCGTCAGCATTTCCGGCATGCCCGGTGCACCTGCAGGACCCTGAAACGGCAACACAATAACATCGCCCTCTGCAATCTTCTTCACTTCTATTGCGTTCAACAGCTCCTTTTCTGTATAGAATACCTTGGCCGGCCCTGAATGAACCATCATCTCCTGGCCAACCGCAGTTTGCTTTATTATTGAGCTATGTGCGATATTACCTTTTAATACCGCTATCCCACCTTCCGAAAAGTGTGCATTATCTACGGTTCGGATAACATCGTCATCCAGCACGTTACCTTCTTCTGCTATCTCTGTTATTGATTTACCGTTTACCGTTGCTGAATCTTTAATCATATCCTTCAAGCGATTAAGAACCGCGGGAATACCGCCTGCACGGTCAATATCGGCCATTTCATGAGTGTCTGCGGGTATTATCTTACATAAATTCGCTGTTTCTCTTGCTATTTCGTCGAACATATCTACATTAATATCAACGCCCGCCTCTTTGGCTATCGCCGGGATATGCAAAACCGCATTTGTTGAGCCACCCATCGCCATATCAACTCTAATTGCGTTCTCGAATGCGTTCTGCGTCATTATGTCCCCAGGCTTAACATCCTCTTTTACCAGTGCAACTATTCTTCGTCCTGATTCATACGCCTGCTTCTTTTTCTCCGGGTCTATCGCCAGAGTAGTTGCACATTTCGTTAGTGACATGCCCAGTACCTCGGTAGCAACCGCCATTGTATTTGCTGTAAAGAGCCCGACACAAGAACCTGCACCGCAGACCATAAGCGGCAGCATTTTTTCCGCCTCTTCTGCCGTCATCGCACCACCTTTTACCTGACCAACGACGCCAAAGCCTTCAATAGGGTGATGCTTCTTCCCGTCTACCACATTTGCTTTCATCGGGCCACCGGTAACCATAATTGCAGGTATGTTTAGACGTCCGGCAGCCATTAACATTCCAGGCGTGATCTTATCGCAATTGGTTACGCCCACCCAGCCGTCTAACGAATGCGACAGGGTCATGATTTCAATATTATCCGCGATGTGCTCTCTGCTTGGTAAGCTTAACCGCATCTCTACAAACATCGCAACACCGTCACAAACGCCGGGAACGCCCCATTCTAGGGGTACTCCGCCTGCATCTCTTATCCCTCGCTTTACCTCTTGTGTTAGTTCGTTCAGGAGTATATGTCCTGGAATAATGTTGTTATAACTATTTGCAACACCGATAAACGGCTTGTCCAGGTCAAAATCTTCTTTCTTTAGTCCCGCGGACATCAATAATGCGCGGTGTGGTATGGTCTCGATGTCCTGCTTTAATATGTCTGATCGCATGTTCATCACTCGAAATAAAAAAAAGAGGCGGGTAATATATGTATTTGTTTATCCCCTTTTTTATTGTATATTCAGTATAACTTCTACATATAAATTTAATTTGGGACACAGATTTACACAAACCTTTTCTTAAAAAGAAAAGCTTTACCAAAAGAACATTTGTGTTTTTCTTTTAGCACATGCTAAATTTTCTTTTTGTAAAAAAGAAAAAGTGTTGTGTTAATCTGTGTCAATAATTAATTTTAGTTGGATATTACGCTTTCTTGAAAATAAATAGAGGGAGTGTTCCTCTAACTCCCCATATAGACCCCATACAAGCATTATTTTTTTGCTTCTGCTTTTTTGTCCTCTTTCGTCTCGTTGATTTTAGCCATTACCATCGGCATGGCTTCTCCGACTATCCGCTCTATTGCACCGGACGATTTCAGCGAGATTACACTCAGCCCTTCGGGTCCTGGTATGCCCTTGAACACCGTAACGAGCGCTACCGGCGTTATTCCGCCGCCACCGCCAACGCCATAGCCCTGCCCCTCCTTCTCTTTACCCTTACCGCCACCACCACCAGCGCCAAAGCCAACTCCAAAGATGGGGATCAGGGTCTTATCATCTATCTCTATTGGATTGCCGATTGCGGTTTCAACTTTAATTGTCTTCCGAAGTTCGTCCCACACATTTTTTATGATTCTTGATGTTTCCTCACTCATTTTTTATCACAAGGTATATTGTTATTCACCATATTTAAGAGTTTCGGTCGCTTAAGAATCCCGTACAATCACAGGAATTTACGCTCAGAAGACATATCTATTTATACCTGCAAACATATTACGGATCAGAAAGGCCAGAAAGTAGATGGAGTAAGCTATACGAAAAAAGAGGCTTCTATATCCGGATGGACGATTGTCTTTTAATCGTTCTCCTAAGTCTTCGATATTAAAGAAATCCCGGATGCCAAAAGGGACGCATTTACTCAATAGTTGCAGCACTCATATCCAAACCCCTCCACTTTACTTTGAATCCTAGTTTGGCTAACACTTCATCGTGATTTGGTAAGTCGAAGCCATCAATAGTCCTCTTTGCATCCACATACGAATGTATAGCGACAAGTTTATCTTTCACTTCGTCCAACAACTCCTTCTTTACCACTACCTCTTTAAACACAACATAGTCAGGGTCATTCAAACACGCTCTTACTGCCTCTTTATAAGCCTCATATCGCATAGCAATATCAGTAATAGGGATTATATCCCCCTCAAGTTCTATCTGCACACCTTCCAAACTTTCTACCTGTCTTTTTGTCTCGTTCTCTTCGATCTTCGCTAAATATTTGACTACCTCACCAACAGGAACTTTCCGGGTGTACAGAATCACGGGGTGATTGAGCTCCAACTCGAAATTAGCAGCATTGAAACACGCGAGGTTCTTATCTATTGCCACAAGGATATGAAACGGCAGAGCCCTGAGCTTCGACAATTTCCGCCTGATATAATCCGCGGTCCAGAACCCCATGATTTCGAAATATGTCTCTATATTTAGCGCTTTATGCTTGAACATAAAGTCAGGTATAAATACACCTTTACTCGTGAAAATTGCGTCCGGCTCTCTTATCACTTCCCAGCCCTTCGATGCCGGTGAGGCTAAGAACGCATTATAAAACCGTTCCTCAACACTGCTATCGAACGTAGTTTTTGCCTCGTTCTCTTTTGCCATTAACAAATTCTTACTCGCGCTATCCAGCATAAACCGATAAATACGCGGTATCTCTCGTCTGATGACAATCTCGGCATCTATCGCCCAATCATCGCTATTAACAATCTCAGGGAGCAATTTCGCCAGTGACGTACCATACCGCTCACTTAACTTCAGTAATGCAGACGCACCTTCTATCCTTACTCTATTCCCGTCTTCATGGATATACATCAAGCCGAGATACTTAATTCTACGGAAAATATCTTTATAATTGCCTCTAAATGTGACGGTCATGCCTGTGGCTTTAAACAATAGCGTTTGTGCAAGAGAAAGGTTATAGTGCTTAAGCAGCTCTTCCGGATTTAACGGCGAAAAGTCAGTCAATACCAGCTTGGATTCATGGTCCGCCCATAGCGATTGCTCTAAATCGGCAACCGAAATGTCATGTTCCCGTGCTACAGCTTCGATCACCTCACCCCGCTCGTTTCTATTAGTGACTCTTCTGCTGCTTGCCGCTTCAAAGACCGCTTTACGTGCCAATACGGGTTCAACGATGAACTGCGACTTGAAGCTACATCGCCGCTCTAATAGCGTTCTCAATCCCCTTATTCGTTTGAAATCCAAGCCCTGCTCCAATTCCGTCACTATATCGTCTATTTCGCTCTTCCTTTTACCGCTAAAATCGTGATATACTTCTATAAGCCCCCTGGCTAATTCCAGATGCTCTGCTTCTATCGGCACAAAATCAGGATATATCCTGTCCTTTTTTAGTCGCGTGCGGAGCAAATCACCGGGTAACATTTTCTCTTAATGCTCTTATCTTAATAGCTTTTTCAAGTATATGAATGACACTGTCTAAAAACCCCGTTATTTATCACCGCGGAGATCGCAGGGGGCGCAGAGTTTAAGACTGTTCCAATCCTCGCTTGGGTTTTCAGATGCTTCTGCGTTCTCCACGCACTCTGTGTTAGATCTTTCTTTTTGTGTGGACTGTTTTTCATGGTTCAACATTTAACTTTCATATATTCCCGCAACAAGACCGTAGCATAGGTGCCTTTAGGCAGGAAGAAATTCAATTTCACTTTTAACTGTCCTGGATTGAGCTCATCGTCGCTGATTTCTACTTTTAAGTCCACCGGTAACAGCACGGGCCTACTTGTCCCCTTAGAACTTAGTTCTGGCATCTTCTCGATACGAAAATTATCCAGTTCTATCGCTTCCTCTTCCAGAACCTTTCGCTCTATCGCTCCTACCACACCCTCTGCAAACTCAGTTTCATAGCCAAAGATGGGGGCGGTGACAAAAGCCCGACCTCGCTTTAATAACCTGTTCATTCCCTCTATTTTATTCGCGGTGACTTTTTCCACCTTATCCTGGTCTGGAAATCCAAATTCATTGTGAAAGCATACCACATCGCCTGCTATCGCCACATAAAACGGCAAATTCTGCTTCATACGTTGACTCAAGATGATATTGAAGAGATAAGACTGATAAGCATGAACAAACAGTTTTTGCAAGTTCTTTGGAAGACTATGAAAAGCAGAAAGGGAATCACCGTCGTTTTTTATCAGCGCATTCAACATCGCCCTCTCGTACCGCAAAGGCATTATTTTCAAGCTCTCTTTTAGTTTGCCGCTCTTACATAAGATCCTTGCTTGTTTCGCCGCTTCGCTTTCGCCCGGGAAGATGTCGGAGATGTAAGACATCACCGCCGCATTTATATCTCCTTTTATCAGGTGTCTACCCACGACATGCGTTATCGGGCGGATGATGCCAAACCGCTGAACACCGAAGAAATTGAGTATTCCGCCATTAGTTCCTATTTCGTTTGTTATCGCATCAATTTTATCTTTCACCGCCTCGTATCTGCCTTCTACGCCACGAATAACAATTTCAAACTCGTTCCCATAGAGGTCACCTAAGGAAACCGCCTTATTCGACCTACCTATTACATCTAACGATACATCGGCGATGTTTACTCGCGCCAGCTCGTTTTCTTCTGTGCTCCAGATGCTTATCTTCTGTTTCGTCACTGCGAATTTGTCTTTTGTACCTGCGAACCCAATTCGGTTCCTGCTAACTCGCAGCCGATGCGCGATCTCTCTTATCACGCCATGAGTGTCCCAGTTCTCCTTCGTCAATTCGGCAATCAGGTATTTCCCCTCTTCTCGCTCCGTCCTATTCGTGATTTCACGAACATTAAAGTCCGCCGGTATTGTTTTTATCGTTCCGCCTATTCCTTCCGAAATCGTACTGTAAAACCATATGCCTATTCGTTTTTCAAACTCGGGACTTGCTTTTAGTTCCATTATCTATGTTCTGTTCGTTTAACGGGTATTAATATCCTTCTGGATCCCGATTTAACCAGTATCCTGCATCCTGTATCCTGCATCAATTTCCTTCTTCACTTCCTCCTCCATGTTAAACCCGTCAAAGACCGAAAGCCGCTTCAGATACCACGGACAAGGTGCTTTCTTCTCTTCTAACCCTGATTCCACAAGGTTTAGTCTTATTACCGTCAATGCCCCCACTCTATTTACCAGGATATTAAAACTTTCATACCGCTTAGAGGAGATAAAATGCAAGAAATAATACTTGTAGTTATGTAGTTCCCAATCCCTTACTTCTATACCTAATTGAGCGAACTCCGCAGGATGCATCAAACGGAGTTCTTCGGGATATACTACGGGCTCATACTTTATCCCCGCCTTTGTAGAACCGCCAGTGTCTCTTGCCTCCACACGATATTCTTTTGTGATGCCTTCGTGCATGATGACCGCGGAATAAAAAGGCTTATCATCTGCAGACCCGCGGAAATCCGATACCACATCAAAAGGGATGGTTTCTCTTGATATGAGTCCCGACTGACTAAAAAGCCTATGAAGCGTATCCGAGCTTTCACTAACGTCTATATCTAGTTCCACATTTATCGTATATGCCGGATGATGAGAAGAGCCGTAGTTTTCCAGCTCTTTTATTCTTATCCCCTTTCGCTTTATCGCTACCATTTTACATCAAACCACACACATCATTCTCGTGCCGTATAGGTCCTACTAAATCGGAACGGCGAGAACTCTACCCCGCCACCATCATAGAACTTCGTGAACCACTCGTAGAAATGCAGCCTGATTGTGTGGATGCCCGCCATTATCGCCTCAAGCACGATCACTACCGCATTCCCAGCTACGAATATAATAATACCTATCACCGGCCCTATTATTGCGATACTACCCGCGCACATGAAAGCCAAAAGAATGAACACTTCCATTAACGCCGCATGACATAATGCTAACGCGAGAATCCTGCCGTAAGAGACGATATTCGCAAGAAATCGGAAGAGATTCTCCAGCACTGCATCTATTAAACCATCTATAAGAATGATGAGATAGTCCATGCCTGACAGCTTCTCGCCCTTTTCCGCTTTACCGTGCTTTTCATGCCTCAACTCTGAAACAACCTTGAGAGCGAAGAGTATAAGTACCGGGAGTGCTACTAAAAAAATCAAACCTAGCATTGGTTCAATATGAGAAATAACATTAGCGATGAAAATCGCAATGCCTATGTCTACCCCTACAAGAGAAGAACTGAGTAACAAAAGTAAGAAATAAAGAGTCCCAAACAAGCACCAAATCTTTACTGCCTCCCATAAAACACCAAACATGTCTCTACTGGAGACTTTGTTTATCGCACTGAGCAGTAATCCAAGCCCCATGTGTACCGTCCCTACTAGCATCGTTACGACGAACATAACTGTCACATTCGGGATCGGCTCGAACCACAAAGGCTCGAAGACGAATATCTCAGGAATGCTCATGCCCGTAGAATCATGAACCAAATGGTGTGCATACTCACTTAAGCCGAAGAATTCACCGAATAAAAAGCCGATGATCAACGAACAAAAACCACATAACACTATTATTATGCCCACACCCCTAATCTCCTTTCCCAAGCCCTTAAAAGCAAACATCAATGCCAAACCAATCGCAAGTAAAAACACTCCATGTCCTATGTCCGGGAACATAAGACCAAAAAGGATAGGGAACATTATAGCGGTAATCAACGTTGGGTCTATGTCTTTGTATAAAGGATAACCATACATACCCACTATCGATTCAAAAGGCTTCGCGATTTTCGGATTGTTCAGTAAAGTAGGCACCCGCACGTCATCCCTCTTCGGCTCCTTCACATCGATAACGCAAAATCCGGCTGTCTCCGCATTTATACCGTCTATTACCAGGCCAACCTCTTCTTTTGGTGTCCATCCTTCTATAACTCGCGTGCGTGCACTTTTACCGAACAGAACCTTTGCCTTCTCTCTGTTCTCCTCTATTTGCACGAGTTCCTGCATCACAAGCAAATCATTAGACCTTTCATCTCTTATTACCGCTAATTCGCGCTCATTATCTTTTATACCGCTCTCCAATTCTGCAACCTTTGCTTTTAATGCCGCTATTGCATCTTTTGTTTTCTCGGGTATATCACCCAGCGGAGGTCGTTGCCATATTTCAAAGTCCGCGGCCCTCAGTGCTTTCGCTACTGCAACCTTATCCTTTTTCAAGCTCACAATGACAGCAAAAGATACTTCATCGGTTAGCGCCTTTGAAGCAATAAAGTTATTTTCACCAGTCACTTCTTCGAGATTTGATCTCAAAGCTTCCAAATTCACGCTCGGTAAATTGCCCGCATGCACAATAACAAATTCCTTTTCGCCTATGAAATCCAAATCAATCCCAAAATCGTCTAATAACGCTAATACACGTAATATATCCTTTGTATTTGATAATCCTTCTTCCGAGTTCTCATTACCCGCTATTAACTTATTTACTGTCGCCTCTAAGCTACCTAACTCTTCCTCCATATCAGCCAAATTTGGCGCCTCTACTTTTATCCGCTCTATCTGCTCTTCTTCCGGCGCTTTAAATAGCGTCTCCTTTAGGCTCTTCTTCTCTGCTTCCGCAGGCTGTAAAATCGAGATTGTGCTATCTAACCTCGCCAATAGTTCCGAGCTTTTTATCAACTTCGTATCCGCCTTTGAGGGTTCTATTAACCCTCCCCATACCTCTAAGAACTCCTTTACATCTGTAAGATGCACATTACCCAGAGCTTCTAGTTTCTTGATTACTCGATCTACATCTTCATCTAACGTGACAATTCGCAGCTCCCGCATCTCCTCTGGTCTGAGCATCGTAGTTCTATGTACTCCATTAACGTTTATAACATAACAATCCCCATTGTCTCTTCAGCCGATAGATCATTCTCTTTACATACAGAGATAGTACAAAGGTTTTTTATTTCTAGTTCCTTGAGGTAAAGGAAACCTATTATCGCACCAATATTGATAGGCGCGCCACGTAGTGTATTCTTTATAGTACCGGAAAATAGATTCATTAGTGCTCGTTCAAAAGGGATAAGTGATTTTTCTTCTTCGTACTCGAGAATAGCACCCATTAGCACTTCTTTATATGCAGAAGGAGGCAACAATTGGACAACTGTACTTGCATCTTCCGCGGACATCGAAGCCTTTACATTATCGGCATTGGAATCAAATGAATAGGTATATGGTAATAAGTATTTCGTCATCTCCGCCTCCTTTATTCCCGCTGCCTTGCATCTTAACAAAGTCGTGATGTTCATGATGTCAAACTCAGTGCCAATTAGCTTTCTTACTATCGCCCTATCCTTGGCTCCTAACCCTGTCATCCGCGCCCATATAGCGCCACACAATTCCTGATAAAGGGCGCTTTCAAGAATTAATGGCTTTTTACTCGCTTCATATTCCGGAAGCACATCATCCAACACACGCTTGTACGGGTCTTCTAACCGCATTATCAGATTCTTCATCGAATCCGCGTCCATTAATCCGCTCATCGTTCGCCCAAAGAAGTCTTCAACCGGGAAGAAGAGTGGCTTTTCGGTTAATACACCTGTAGCTTTCGCTATGATAACAGCTTTCAGATTTTTTACTTCAAATCTTCTGAACAGTTCTTCGAAGAAAGCGTTTACTTTGCCGCGCGTTGATCGCAGCACCATTAAATATTGATCTATTAGCTCGCATTTAAGCGCCAGCTCTATATTTCGCAGGTCTGTCGAAGACGCTTTTGTTAAGTTTTCCTTATACGTGGTATCCATCAGCGAAGATATAAAATCGTCCTTAGTGCCCACCGCCATAAGGTCTTTTAATTGCCCCTCACTCAAAATATCGCTCATTCGCGACATTACCCGTGCATACGAATATGCATATCCCGATACGCTCATCCTCTCACTATCTATATTAGAGTATGTATAATAATAAAGCTATTTTGTTTTTGCGATTGTCTCGTTGTATCTAATGTATAACTTCTACCTATAAATTTAATTTAGGACGCGGATTTACACCTTTATAGTGGGATTCTTCTCTGAGTCGAAACTTTCTCAATCAAATTAAAAAAACATGTTTTGATTTTAGTCTCATATGGATGCCTATGAGAATAAGCAAGCAGCTTTACGATACTTTTATATGCTTTCAACTACATATAAACATTATTGCATTCATAAAAAGATTCCTCAACCAAAATTGGCTATTTCACCCGACTATAGCTGACTTAATCGAAGAAGACCACATTTGTAGACTTGTAGAGGTGGTAGTAGAAAGTATCGACTTTAAAAGTATCCAAGGGCGATATGATGGCCCTGGCAGTCCTGCATATCTTCTACAGGTCATGATGAAACTCCTCATTCCGGGTACCATCGATGGTATTCGCTCCGGATGAATTTACCTGCCCAAATGGAGACACAGTAAAATTCAGCTTTGAATACTTAGATAAGCAAAATCGTGAGTTATGAGCGTTTTTGACTAGAGGGTTGCAAGGCGTGAGGGCTGAATTCAGTCTGGCATGCATAGCACATAATTTGAAGAGCATATGGACGATAAAAGGTCAAACTGAAGCTATTGGAGTGAATTCTACCAAAAATGTACGTATTGATCAATCCGCCCTCAAAAATTTGTGTAGAAGCATTAAGGGAGTATGGTCCCAAATTTTATCTTCTTTTAGCAAAGCTTTAAGTATATACCAACTATA
>CBDAFQ010000088.1:0-1669 GCA_965195275.1 uncultured ANME-1 euryarchaeote
CAGGGCGAAGAGAAAGGATGCGTTGCATTAATCGTGGCATGGTATCCGAACATGCCCAGTTGCGAATCAAAAACGGTTAATGGTGCGGGCGGAATAATACTCACATTGCCCACAGCCAGGTATTCCGAGATGTATTTCAGATATAACGGCACTCGGTGAATATCGAAAAGCGCATGCCCCATACCAGAGAACATGTAAGGGATGTAAGTTGCAATATAAATAGCTGCAAAAACGCACAGCGCAGCAAAAACTATCTTATAATCGCTAAATATCGGCTTTCTAGTTCTTATATTACTGATTAATAAAAGAGTCAGAATTGCAATTAAACTAAAAGCGGCAGTCCATTTCACAGCGAAACAAAGCCCAACAAGGATAATAGAGATGAAAAGGGAAATGCCTTTTTTAGCACCGTCTTCTTGCTTAGAGAAATAATCGAAGGCAAAGTAAAAGATCAATAACGTGAAGAAGAGGATATATATCTCTCCCGTCGCCAATTGCGCCAATGAGAAATGCATGAACTCGAAAGTCAATAGGAAAGCAGCGAAAAAGCCCGCTACTGAGCTTTTAAACATCCGCTTACCAAAAAGGAACAATATCGGTATCATCACTGTAGCGGCAATAACGCCTACAATACGCCAGCCCAGAGGATTCATTCCGCAGCACAAAATGCCCAGGGCTATTATAAGCTTCCCAAGTGGTGGATGTGTTGACTCATACGGCTCTTCAAGATTTAAATGCTCCTGCGCTGTTCGCACGAAATACATCTCGTCAAAGTACGCACCATACCGTTGTGTAATCGGGAGTTTTATTGCGCTCTGCTCATCAACTAATCTCATAGCAGCTTCGGCACGCACATTCACGGGCGCTATTTTTTTGTTTTCCGTTGAGATCACAATAATCTCGCCTATTTTGCCACACGATTCCGGTCCAAAGACGAACTTGATGGAACTGGTACTCCTATGCCCCAAATTAATCCGTTCCCAGGAGCAGAAGTGCACATGCTCTGCCGGGTTATTATCATAAGATGAAAGAAAGTCCTCGTTATCACTGTAAACATCGAATTTCGTTCGGTTTGCATCGCCTACGAATATATAAAGCTCTTTTACTTGCTGAACGCTACCGAAATCAAATGTGACCACATCTGCAACTCCCGCTTTTGATGGCTGCCAGTATGAAGAAGGCATTTCGACAGAGCCTAAATTAAGAGAGGCGAAAATCAAAAACACGAATACGAGTGCTGATACGGATACAATTTCCCACTGCTTTTTTTTCTCCACTTTCTATCTCTATTTCATTGTATATAACGTATAACTTCTACCTACAAATTTAATTTAGGACGCAGATTTACACGGATTTACACAAACCTTTTCTATCAAACTTTAAGAAAGTTTGATCAAAACGCTTCGCAGAAAGAAAAGCTTTACCAAGTGCGCCGAGAAAGACTATGATATCTAGTTTGGTGAAAATCCAACCTGAGGAAGGGTTAGCCACCACCTCAGAACTGAACCTTGCACCCAGTCTGGTAACCGGCTGTAGTGAAGCCAAGGGAATGGGATACTGGGCTGCAACGCAAGTGAAGGGATTCAGCCACGAAATTCTTATTGTGTCGGTGGCCGACGCTGTTTGGTTGGCGGAAGGCAGCACTCTCATCGCCGATAGTCTTAATAGG
>CBDAFQ010000089.1:0-10337 GCA_965195275.1 uncultured ANME-1 euryarchaeote
ATGGCTTTTTAGAAGCAGGAGACGAACCGGGAAAAGGGGAGAGCTACAAGCTTACAGAGAAAGGGCAGGATTTGCTATTGAAATTGCAGACAGTGGCGGAGATGATTCGATGAAACAAAAATTGAAAATTCGTAATTCGTAATTGAAAAAAATTTGGGGTGTAAAAAATGGAAAAGATAAAACCTGCCACCATCTTGCTGGTGGAAGATGATCCGGGCGACCAGAAATTGATAAAGGTATCCTTGAAAAACCAGAAGATAGGAAACGAGGTGTACACTGCGGATAGTGGAGAAGAGGCGATGGACTTCTTATACCAGCGTGGTAAATACAGCGATTGCGCGCTTCAGCCGGACCTGATTCTGCTGGATTTGAATATGCCGGGAATGGGCGGGAAAGAATTCCTGAGACGGATAAAGGAGGACGAGAAGATGAAATCGATTCCCGTGATCATTTTGACTTCCTCTGATTCTGATGATGACATCATCGATACCTACAATCTGCACGCGAGTGGATACGTAAAGAAACCGGTAAAGCTGGAAGATTTCAAACACGTTGTGAAAGAAATAAACGACTACTGGTTTGTTCTTTGTAAACTACCACCGCGGGAGGGATGAAGATGGGAAAAAAACAGTCACTAAAGATTCTCATCTGCGACGATGACCCGGCATACCGTAAATTAGTGCGAGCCTATTTGCTATCTTCAGGCCGCGAGTTCATAGTGACCGAAGCGGGGCGAAAAGGCGAGATGCAAGATGCGCTGGATAAGGGCGGAATTGACTTGATCCTCATGGACATCCAGATGCCCGAGAAATCCGGCTTAGAATGGCTTGCTGAGATTGTTGAAGAGCAAATAGCACCGGTGATCATGCTTACCGGGTTTGGCAGTGAAGACATCGCGGTTCAGTCTATTCACGAAGGTGCCATGGACTATATCCCTAAGGACCACCTCACACAGGATAGATTGTTAAGTACTGTTAAAGTCGCACTAGAAATATGGAAGCGGAAGCGCGCGGAAGCGGACCGAGAACGGGTCCTGAAAGAGCTTGAGAGCAAGAACGTTGAATTGCAAAAGGCGATGGAACACATGGCGGATTTGGAAGAGATAACAAGGATGAAATCGGAATTCTTATCCATAACTTCTCACGAGTTAAGAACACCTCTGACACCAATGAAAGCGCAATTACAAATGATTCTTGAAGGATACGTGGGTGAATTAAGCGATAACCAAAAAAAGAGCTTAGAGGTCGTGCTCAGGAATATAACAAAATTAGGTAAGTTGATTGATGACATCCTGGATCTTTCAAGAA
Organism: uncultured ANME-1 euryarchaeote; assembly: GCA_965195275.1. Taxonomy (GTDB): domain Archaea; phylum Halobacteriota; class Syntropharchaeia; order Alkanophagales; family Methanospirareceae; genus Methanophaga. The sequence goes on from CBDAFQ010000089.1 coordinate 1,308, forward strand.
TAGAAGCAGGGCGAATAAAACTAGCCTTTAAACCCATGAATATCAATGACATCGTTAAAGAAGCGATTATAACACAGGAATCTTCTGCTACTAGCAAAGATATAGAGATAAGCACGAATTTAGCGGACCTGCCGGACATAGTTGGAGACCCGGAAAGAATAGGGCAGGTAATAGGCAATCTATTAAACAATGCAATAAAATTCTCGAAAAAATCGGGTAAGGTGATTATTGAAACTAAATGTTTGGATATAGGGGGGAAAGAAAATATTCTGTTCAGTATAACCGATTATGGAATCGGGATCTCAAAAGCAGATCACAAGAAATTATTCAAGCCGTTCTCGCAAATTGATACTTCTTTGGGTAGGGAACAAGTTGGAACGGGCTTAGGCTTAGCTATTGTTCGCGGTATTATCCATGCACATCGCGGGAAGGTCTGGATAGAGAGCGAATCAGGTAATGGCACCATATTTTATTTCGCTATTCCAACAGGACAAAAAGTCACCGAAAAAGAAGCTTCATATATCAGATAAAAAAATAAGGCAATCGCGACTATTGTAGGATCGCCACCACGTCCTTTAGTCTCCCCTGCAAATCTTTTCCTTGTTCTGTAAGGCCGTAGATCGTCCCTACTGCAGGGTCCTCGATTTGTTCTACAAAGCCACGCTCCTGGAGTTTGGCAAAATATTTCTCGAAACTCCACCAATCTAAATAAGCCTTTTTCATAATGCGAGTCTTCTTCGCCCTTCTTCCTTCATCAGATATTACGGCCAGTATGTCCGAAATAAGTTCCCATCTGCTCCTTTGCATTATTCTTTTACCGCTCATCTTTCCACCACCCCTCTTTATACGGTTGTTGTATATGGTTACCATATAAAGCAACAGACTATAAATGTTTTTCGGTTTTTGTCTTATCGCTACCCTAATGGGTTACCTTATGGCCAAAAATACTGTTTTTTTATCCTGTTCTGCTACCCAAACAGGTAGCCGTGAACCACAACCTTTTTATACCCTTATGCATATTTTGATAACATCTAAAATGGGTGCAGAAGAAGGAACATTCAATAGGATAATTGAAGCTATACAGAACATAGGTGAAACCGGAGCAACTATTGACGAACTTTCAGAAATTGTGCATTTAGAACGGCATACGTTATCCAAATATTTGAGCCAGTTGAGGGCGGATGGGCGTCTATCATACAAAAGAATAGGAAGAGCAAAGGTATGGTTCGTGAGCAAAGCGCCTTTACAGCATATTTTCAGATTGAGCGAAGATGAAAAGACATACACAGAGAAGATTTTATCGCGCATATTGTCTGATATGCCCGAAGGTGTTTTGGTTATGGACTTTGATTACAACATTCTGTTTATGAATCGGCATTTGATTACCATTTACGGCGACTGTATCGGGCAGAAATTTTATCACGCCATCTTTGATGCCTTACCTGAAAGTCAGAGTCAAAGTAAAATAGGGGCCATTAGGGATGGCAAGGAGGAAGAAATTGAGTATCAAACGAGAGATAAGAAAGGCAGGACGCTTGAGATAAAAGCAAGAAAAGCGGAAAACCCTGACGGATCTTTCTCTATTATTGTTCTTATCAGTGACACATCAGAAAAAGTTAGAAGAGAAGAGCGAATAAAACATCTTTCTGAATTGCATAGACTCCTTGGTGAGGCGGTTAACCGATCATATACAATGGATCAGCTATGTTCAACTATTCTCGAAAACGTGCGTGGCGTAATTAGTTACGATATGGGGGATATATTGATTTACAATCCGGAAACTAATACGCTTACTTGCTCTGCTGAGATAGGTTATCCGGACACGGAGGAAAACGGGCGTAAAGAAGAAGTTGAAAACTGGAAAAAACGTATTGTGAGGGCGGTAAACCAGCGCAGAGGACCTGCATTTATCGTGTTTAATAAAGACGGAAGAAACAAGGAGGGTGATGAGCTTACCAGCTCAACCAATAACCTGGCGCAGGAATACCACCTTCAAGAGATGTATGTGGTCCCTCTAAAGACTAAAGGTGAACCTCATGGCGCATTATTAATCCTTACAGGATCTGGAAGAAGGCTATCGGAAGAAGATAGAAGTTTGATTGAAGGAGTTTCAGAAGAGATCGCGGGAGGTATTGCTAAAATCAAAGCCGAAGAAGAGTTGAGAGTCAAGGCAAGTGCTATTGAAATTTCTATCAATCCTGTTTTCATGGCAGATATGGCAGGTAAGCTAACGTATGTGAATCCCTCATTCTTGGAGATGTGGAGCTATGATACAGAAAAGGAAGTGCTGGGGTGTTCATGCACGGAGTTCTGGAAGCAACGAGCTGATGTAGATATTCTGACTGAGGTGCTGGGAAAGGGGAGCTGGATAGGTAAATTAATTGGAGTGCGAAAAGACGGTTCTGAATTCAAAACTCGTTTATCCACTTCGTTAATATTGGGTACAAAAGGACCGCTCCAATTTGTAGCTGTTGCTGAGTCCCGTTTTGCATCTAACAATAAAAAGGAGGAGTAATCATGACTAAAACCGTGATGGTGGTGGATGATGTACCTGATGTATTGACATCTATCGTGCAGATTTTAGATGCAAACCAGTACAAAACAATCAAAGCGAAAGATGGGCAGGAGTGCTTAGAAGAATTAAAGGTAGAAATACCAGATGTTATCCTGCTGGATATAATGATGCCCGGGTTGACAACCCAGGAAATATTGGACAGTATAGACAGAGACCGTAGATTAGCAGAGGTAAAAATTATTTTCATGACCGCTATTCATTTGCTGGAAGCGGAGGAGCGAGGTTTGCTTACTTCGCAGCGGGTTGTGGATTTCATTGAAAAGCCATTTACTATAAAGCGGATGCTGGATGCAATTGCGAAGAACACATAGCGCGTTTTTTATGCTGCGTTAATAATCCCAAGACTCAATACAATATTTATAGGGAAAACAGGAAAAAACCGAAAAATTTATATATGCTACAAATGTAGGAAGGTTTATAAAAAAAGTTATTGTAAATAGGAAGTATAGGTGAGATAAATGGGAGAAGAATCGAAAGAGGAATTTGAGCCAAAGATAGTCGGATTTACCTGTAATTGGTGTACATACGCGGCAGCAGACCTTGCAGGGACGTCACGTAAGAAATACCCGCCGAACAGTCGAATAATAAGGCTTATGTGCTCCGCGAGGTTAGATCCGATGTTTGTGCTCAAGGCGTTACTAAATGGTGCGGATGGTGTGTTCTTTAGCGGCTGCCATCCAGGGGAGTGTCATTATATAAAAGGGAACTTCTATGCCAGGCGCAGGATAGCGGCGATACGGACAATTCTGAAGCAATTTGGACTTGACGACCGATTCAAATCGTACTGGATAAGCGCATCAGAGGGTGAGAAGTTTGCAAATACGATGAAGTCATTGACGGAAGAGGTGAAGGAACTGGGACCCAATCCAATGAGAGGTAAGATAATATGAAAGGAGCAGATCTAAAACAAGGGGATTTAGAGGGGCTACTTAAGGGATTGCTCGAGAAGGGTGTCGTGGATTGTCTGATAGTGCCACATAGAGTGGGAAAGAGTGTATCCTACATGCTGGTAAAAGATGCAGATAAGATAGAATCATCGGCATCTGCCCTCTTCGCTCCTTCTTTTGGTGTGAACGCAGCAAATCTTGTTAAGGGCTGGACGATAAAGGAGAAAGTAGGAATAGTGGCAAAGCCGTGCGAGATAAGGGCAGCGGTCGAATTGATAAAACTGAAGCAACTGGATAATGAGAGTGTGCTGCTAATAACTACGGATTGTTCGGGCGCATACACGAACCAGGTTTATACCGAGCACTATGCCGAGATAGGTGACCAGGCGGACAGCGCGAAGATAACGGAATTGGAAGGTAAAGGGATAACAATAAGAGAATCCTGTGCAATATGTGAAAATCGGCTCGCAGATGTCGGAGATATTATAATTGCAAGTGGTGCAGGCGATGACTTAGTGGTTGCAGGACTAACGGAGAAGGGCGAGGGAGCGTTAACCACATTAAAGCTATCGCTGGAAGATAAAGATTTAGAAAGAGCGGCGGAAAAAGAGAAGATAGCGGCGGAAGCGAAGGCGAAGTTAGCGAGCTTGCCAGAGCTAAGCAGCCTGGACGCATTAGAGGAGTTTTTACAGGACTGTATAGTGTGCAAGAACTGTCGAGATATGTGTCCCGTATGCTATTGCAAGGAATGTTTCTTCGATCAACCTTTAGGAGACCCTGCAGGTGGGGATCTGTTGAACTTAGCAGAGTTAAGAGGTGCGATAGGGTTACCAACGGGTCAGTTGTTTTATCACCTCACGAGGGTTTATCACGTAAGTACGACATGTGTAGGGTGTGGAGCATGTGAAGATGCCTGTCCAAAGGACATACCATTGACGCGGTTATATCCAGTGATCACGCAGAAAGTGCAGGAGATTTTCAAGTATGAGCCCGGAAAAGACGTTGATGAGCCGTTACCATTCACTGCTTACGAAGAGGAAGAGCTGGAAGAGTGCTTAAGATAAAATGATAAAGACTTGGGAACTGGACCCGAACTTTAAAGAAGAGATAATGAACGAACGTGGGGGCGAGCACCTCACGGCATGTTTCCAGTGTAGCACGTGCACGTTAGGATGTCCCATCATCGACTATGTTCCGAGTTACAATCCGAGGAAGATCATTCAGATGAGCCTATTGGGGATGCGGAAGGAAGTCTTGTCAAATCCTGATTTGTGGGTTTGTCTCATCTGTCAAACGTGTACCGCTCGATGCCCGCAAGATGTGCGGATTAGCGATTTGCTGGGTGCGATACGGCGGATAGCGGATAAAGAAGCGGAAGCGGGAAATATAAAGATAGATAGCTCGCGACCGATCTTCGACAAGGCGTTTCAACATCAGTTGGCGAAGTATGGTCGGCTCTATGATATGGGTCTTGCGAAGGAATATTACCCAAAGAGGGAAGGCTCCTTTTTTAAAGGGATGATGGCGATGATGAACGATTACAAGGATTTCGGCATGCGGATGTTCAAGAAAGGGAAGATGGGGCCGAAGGCGATGTTTCCGGAGAAAGTGAAAGATCTGGCAGTGATGAAGAAGATCTTTGAGGAGATGGGCGAGAAATGAGCGTAACTAAACTTGCGTATTATCCCGGGTGTCCTTCTGACGCAACGGCGATGGAGCAGGATATGTCAACCAAAGCGGTCTTCGAGAAGTTGGGTGTGGAGCTGGTCGAAGTAGAAGATTGGAACTGCTGTGGCGCCGCGGAAGTAGAGGACCCGGAGTTAGTGTATGCGTTAAATGCACGTAATCTTGCGATTGCCGAGAAAGAAGGGTTGGACATTGTAACACCATGTAGTATTTGCTATTACAATTTAGAGCGGAGTAACATCGCGTTGAAGGCCGATGATGAACTGCGTGCGAAAGTGAAAGGGATAGATAGTGCACTTGACTATAACGGTAAGATAAAGGCGAAGCATGTACTGGACGTCTTTGTAAACGACATAGGGCTGGAAGAATTGTCAAGTAAGATGTCGAAGAAGCTAAATCTGAAAGTTGCACCGTATTATGGCTGTTATATTGGTAGACCGCCGGAGACTGCTTTTGATGACCCTGACGACCCTGATTCGATGGACAAGTTGATAGAGCTGATGGGCGGTGAAATCGTTCCGTTCAGTCAGATGAAGACGCTGTGTTGTGGTGGACCACTGATGATGACGCGGAGTGATATAGCATTTGAGATGGCGATGAAGATATTAGACACGGCAAAGAGCGCCGGTGCGGATTGTATTGCGCTTGCATGCCCGCTCTGCGGCATGATGCTGGATTGCAAGCAGGCGGATATAGAAAAAGCGCTCCACGTCGAGCTAGATATGCCGGTTGTGTATATAACGCAGTTATTGGGACTCGCGCTGGGAATAGATGCGAATGAACTCGGGCTCAATAAAAATGCCGTGGATACAAAAGAGATACTTGGGAAGGTGGTGTGAAAATGGGAATAGCAGTTATAGGTGGAGGAGTTGCAGGAATAACAGCAGCTCTTGATCTTGCAAACTCGGGCTATAAAGTCTATCTGGTAGAGACGAATGCGGAACTTGGGGGTAAGATGGCTGAACTTGCAGAATGTAAGGTTGGGCTATCACCAAAGATAGTAGAAATAGAGAATCATCCGAACATAGAGCTGATGTTATCAAGTGAGTTAGAGAGCTTGTCCGGTTCCGCGGGTAATTTCACGCTGAAAGTATCGGGTACAAAAGTAGAAGCAGAGAGCGTGATATTAGCGCCCGGATACGATGTCTTCGATAACATAGCGAAGAGTTATGGATTCGGGAGTCCGGATGTTGTCACGTCATTAGATTTTGAAGGTATGCTTCGTGCAAGTACCAAAAGTGGAGAACTGTTACGACCTTCAGACAATAAGCCAGTGAAGAAGATAGGATTCATCGAGTGTGTTGGGTCGCGATGCCAGGAGAATGAAATATGCTCTACTGCATGTTGCGCATACACGGCGAAAGAGGTGTGGGAACTGAAGGAGCGATACCCAAAGACAGACGTTACTGTATTTTACATGGATATACGAGTATTTGGCAAAGATGAGGAGCTGGTAGCCGAGTTAAAGGACAAATATGGTGTGAAATACATAAGGTCGCGGGTTCCAGAGGTGATACCCGAGCGCGGGAGTCTAAAAGTCAAGTACGAGGATTTAAAGAGAGGCGCAATTGCCAATTTAGACTTTGATCTGATAGTTCTCGCAGTTGGTCTTCTGCCGTCAAAGACATTAGGCCGGCTTTCCGAGATAACAGGCGTAAAAACAGATAAATATGGGTATGTTGAGACGAGTATAACGAGCCCGCTGGAAACGAATGTGGCAGGTGTGTTTGCTTGCGGCACGGCAACGGCACCGATGAAGGTGCGTGAGAGTGTTGCACAGGCAAGCGGTGCGGCGTTAAAGGCTGCGCTTCTCGCTCAGAGGACAGAGCCTATTCCGGGTCAGGAAGAGCGGAAATACATTGAGGTCGGCGATGAGCAGAAGATAGGCGTATTTATCTGCGGCTGTGAAGGCGAAGTGGCGAATTCCATGGACATACCTGCGGTTGTAGAGCAAGTGAAACAATGGCGGGATGTTGTTCTTGTGAATGGCGATACAAACACAACGAAAGATGTGCTGGAAGCGATAGAGAATGGCATTGTAGATCAAGGGTTGAACAGGATAGTATTTGCAGGCTATACACCGAGGGAGTATGAAGATATATTCAGAGATGCAATAGCGAAGGCGGGATTAAATCCGTATTTGCTTGAGTTTGTAAACTTAAGGGAGCAATGTGCCTGGGTACATGATAATGCGGAAGCGACAGTAGTTGCAGCCGGTATGCTGCGGATGGCAGTAGGGCGAGCGAGGTACCTTGAAGCGATCCCGATTGAGCAGTATCCCGTGATCCCGAAAGCACTTGTTATCGGCGGCGGCGTGTCCGGAATGAATGCGGCGCTTGGTATTGCCGATGCTGGCTATGACGTATATATAGTGGAGAAAGAGTCAGAGCTTGGTGGCGGGTTGAGAGAGACGGGGGAACTACAAAGCGGCGAGAAAGCGTCTGATATACTGAAAGAATTAGCTGATAAAGTTGCGAGTAATAAGCAGATAACCGTATATAAGAATGCAAAGGAAGAGAACGTTAGCGGAAGAGCAGGTTCGTTTAAGGCGAATATAGTCGGAGATGGCGTAAACGAAGAGATAGAATTTGGCGCTTGTGTAATTGCGACAGGCGCAAAGGAAGTAGTGCCGGAAGGTTTTTCGGGCAATGAAGTGATAACGCAAGCGGAGTTTGGGAAGATGCTGGGCGGTACGGTATCTGCAAACACAATTGCTATGATCCAGGATGTGGGTGAGGGTGTGGCTGCAAAGTATAGCAGTATCGAACTGGTAGCAAATGCGTTAAAAGCGAAAGAAAAGAACCCCAATTTGAATATCTTCGTACTATATCAGGACATCAAGACCTACGGTAAGTGGGAAGTGTTATACAAAGAGGCGAGAGAAAAGGGCGTTATATTCTTTAGGTATGAAAGAGCACCGAAATACGAGGGTGGGATTGTCACGGTCTTTGACGTTATACTAAACGATGATGTACAGATAAAGCCCGATCTGGTAGTGCTCAGCACGCCGACGGTGCCTGCAGATGATAACGAGCGATTGAGCAAGATGTTCAAGGTACCCTTGAGAAATGGATTCTTTATGGAAGCGCAGGAGCGACCGAAGATGGTGTTGACTCCGGTAGACACAGTGAACGAGGGCGTGTTTATTTGCGGTTCCGCTGTTTATCCCGCAATGATAGATGAGTGCATGGCGATGAGCACAGCGGCAGCGTCAAGGGCATGCGTGTTGCTGGCGAAGAATTTCATGGAGACGCCTGCGGTGAGTTCGGTAGTGGACGAGCTGATATGCGCAGGATGCGGTGTGTGTGTGGATATGTGCCCGGTTGAGGCGATTGAGCTGACTGAAGAGCTGGTACCTGTTGTCACTTTCGGTGTGGCGACGGTAGTAAGCAGTATGAAGAAGGTTGCGAAGGTCGGCGATGGCTGTATAGGCTGTGGAAGTTGCGCCTCTTATTGCCCGTCGGGTGCGATGTCGCTGAAACACTTCAGAGATAGGCAGTTGTACGCTCAGTTGGATTATGCATTGTAATCCACTGGGTACGTTTTTATTTTTTTTGAATAATTGAGAAAGGATTTCGATTAAGTTCTCCTGATTACAAAAGGATAATGAAAGAGATTGAGGAATTAAAGTTATGACTGCACTCACCGAGCCGTGGAAGTTGTGCCTCTTATTGCCAGTCGGGTGCGATGTCGTTGAAGCACTTCAGAGGTAGGCAGTTCTACATCACTTGTTGCAATCGAAGAAAAATGGACAAAATCCATTTTCACCTTAGCTGCGAGAAATCATAACTCCTAAGCACCAAATATCAAACAATATCTAATATCAAAATCAAGATTTATTCTGTGTATGTAAAGAGGAAATGAAATTTAAAGATGCAATAA
>CBDAFQ010000090.1:0-9670 GCA_965195275.1 uncultured ANME-1 euryarchaeote
CTTTGTAGCACATGTACTGAGAATAGCAATAGTTTTTTTCCTGGTCGTAGCAATATCGAATCACGATTTGCAATGGACACTAGAATGTATTTCGGGTATTATAATATGTTCGGTGCCGATTTTACTCAAACGTGTTTGGAACTTTAAACTACCGGTGATTATAGACTTCTTGATCGTATTTGCATTGTTTTTGCATGTCGGCCTGGGCGGTGTATTTGACGTGTATTATGCCTTTCCGGATTTTGACATAATCACGCATTTTGTATCTGCGGTTCTTATCGCGTTCTTGGCATTAATCGCACTCTATCTATTGCATGAACACTGGGAGGGTCTGTTCATGCATACATATGCACTAGCGTTTGCTGTCGTAGTTATTACTATGGCGTCCGGTGTTGTATGGGAATTAGGGGAATGGACATCGGATGCTCTTTTCGGGCTGGGGGCGCAATGGAGCCTTCATGACACTATGACTGATTTACTTGTTAATACCATAGGTGGAATATTTATGGCTCTCGTAGGTATAAATCTGATAAAAACGGGTAGACTAGAAGTGATGACAAAGGATATGGGAAAAACAGTTGACACACTGATAAATCATAAGGAGTGATCTGGGAGACGGGAGATGGGAGACAGGGGTACGATTTATGGCTAGATTCCATAACATATCTTTAATGAAATCGTGGATTTTTCGTCCTAATTCTGCGTACCTATGGATAATTTTCAATTGTCAAATCATGACTTGACTAGCTGATTTCCAAGTCATTATATTATACGTCTGAAAATACAAACTTTATATTATTGGTTAAAAACAGAAAAGCTTTTATACTGATTAATATAAAGCACTTCATATCATAGTTAGTTGGGCTAAGAGGAAAGATGGGAAAGGGGAAACATAAAGAGAGTAGTAATAGTAAAGAGACCGGACTAGGCGATAAGGTCATGGGCGAGAAGGTAGATCGGTTTGTTTTATCTCAGGAGTGTTGGGCAATAACACTGGAAGGCATTCTCGCCTTGCTCTTTGGTACTTTCGTTTTAATCATGCCAGGGATCACGATAGAGTGGTTACTCATCTTTTTCTGCGTATTCGTATTTGTGTGGGGCATATTAGAAGTGGTTGCCTCGTTTCATGCGGATGAAGGGCGTCGCGGAGTACTAATCGTTAAGGGCGTGAGCAGTATCGCAATTGCAATCCTCGCCATCCTTTGGCCGGAAATCAGTCTTGTTGTGCTACTTTATTTGATCATGGCTTGGCTACTGATTAGAGGTATCTATAAGCTTGTATCCGCTTTCCGACTACCGGCGGGCGATAATAGTAAATGGTTAGTCTATGTGGACGGATTTTTATCGCTAATCTTCGGCGTGCTGGGTATCGTTCTCCCAGGAATAAAAGGGTTGGAGTTCATATGCCTTCTAATTGGGATTTACATGATCCTATTGGGCTTTACGCTTTTGGCTCTCGCTATCATGGTGCGGCTGGACAAGCAGGCGAAAGCACGCAGACGCAAACCAGGTAAGCACAAAGCGCGTTAACAACACGAGGATAAAAAATAGGGTCATCCTGGCAATCTCTCATCCCTTTAAATACCTCCAAACATCTTTGAAACTCATCTTCTGCCCATACATTAATATTCCGGTTCTGAATATCTTTGCAGAAAGCTTAATCACTATGATAACGGAGATCGTGAGTATCGCGAGGCTCGCAACGAGCTCGTAAATCGGAACTTCAACCAATGAAATCCGCATTAATGTCGTTACAGACGCGGTATATGGTATGTACGTCAGAACCTTTGCGATGACCGAATTTGGTGCATTGATGATGATTGTGAGCAGGATCATCGGCAAGATAGCCAGCATTGTAAATACCGTTGCGCCCTGTTGCGCATCTCTTACGGTACTCGCAGGCGCTGCGACACAAGCCATCGAGCCCGCAAACAGGAGATAACCCAGAATGAAATATACAATTGCGAGAATTAAAATCCATGAGACCTGAATGCCTTGAAATAGCGCTGATAATGGTGTTACCGCAATTGCTAGCACTAACATGCAACACCAAATTAGAACTTGCAGCAGTCCTGCGGAACCGAACCCTATAATCTTACCGGTGAGCAGTTCGTCCGCGGTAAGAGAAGAGAGCAAAATCTCCACCGTTTTACTTTCCTTTTCTATCACGATCCCCTGCATCAAATACCCGGAAGAGGTCATTATCGCGAGCATCAGAAGAATTGCGAGTACGTACGGTATGAAAAATCCTGCCCCTGTCTGCTCTTCGACCTCGCCCTTTTTATTCAGAGTAATACTATTTTCCTTTGCGGGCTCTTGTATTCGCTCTTTTAACGTTTCGTCTATGTCCGATCCCTTCAAAAGACTGTCCCTCAAAAACGTCTCTATCACACTGGTTGGAGGAGAACTGAATAGCCCTGCCTTTGAATATACCGTAACATTTCCGGTTTCACGATAATTCTTGTGAATAACAAAGAAGGCGTTTATCTCATCATCCAAAAGAGCACTCTTTGCGTTCTCAGAGTCACCGAATTTGGTAAAATTATCGTTTGCTTGCAGCATTCCCACCTCATCCACGAACCCGATATTTCGCGGTGTTTCAAGAGCCATCTGCGGAATAAAACCCATTGCAATCACCATTGGTATAAGGATTAGTAACGGTAAGATCAGGACGAAAATAAAACTTTTCGTCTTTACCGTTGACAGAAACTCATGTTTCGCGATTATGAATATTTTACGCATTTTCTACCACCTCGATAAAGATCTCATTCAAAGAAGGCGCCTTCAGCTCAAATCTCCGGACTCCCACAACCTCAACTAGCTTTTTAAGTATCTCCTGCGGGTCGCTATCCTCTTCCAGACTCAATTCCGCATATTTGCCGTAATCGTTTATTTTCTTTACGCCTTCAACTCGCTTCAACTTGCCTTCGTATTCCACAACTACCGATTCCTTATAATTGCTCTTGATTTCCGCGAGTGAGCCGTAAAGAACTCTTTTACCCTGATTTATCATCAGAATTCGGTCGCACATCCGCTCAACCTGATCCATCTGATGTGTACTCAAGATAATCGTCTTACCCTCACGCTTCAGGTCGACCAGAATATCTTTAATCAGTTTTGTATTTAGTGGATCGAGCCCGGAGAAAGGCTCATCAAGAATTAATAGCTCCGGGTTGTGAATGAACGCAGCAACGAGCTGGACTTTTTGTTGCATTCCTTTGCTCAGCTCTTCTATCTTTTTCCTTTTATAATCATAGAGCTCAACCTTATGCAACCAGAAATCTATCTTATCATCGGATTTTTTTACCTCTTTTAGTTCTGCGAAATACTTCAAACACTCGAAAACCGTTATTTTTTGGTATAATCCACGCTCTTCGGGAAGATAGCCGATTCTCGCTTTGAGCGCATCATCAAATTTACGTCCAAATAAGCATATATCGCCATGATCAGCCCTTAAGATGTCGAGGATTATCCGTATCATCGTTGTCTTTCCTGCACCGTTCGGGCCGAGCAAACCAAATATGACGCCCTTTCCAACGTCAAAGCTGATCTTATCAAGAACTATCTTCGTGTCGAACCTTTTTGTCAGTTCCTTCACATCCAAAATTTTTGCTGTCATCATTTACCCCTTTATTTTTGTATACTATGCCGTATAAATTCTACCTATAAATTTAGTTTAGGACGCAGATTCACACAAACCTTTCTTTAAAAAAGAAAGCTTTACCAAAGAAATTGGCTTTTGATAAAACTTTTTTCTAAAAAGTTTTAGTGTTAATCTGTGTCAATAACTATTGATTGCCCATATAAGAGCGAAAAACGGTTATGTAAGTTAAGAGATTTAACAGTATCGGAATTCAAAAATATTGCATTTCCCCGACGGGTCTTCGTAAACCTTTTCAAGCTGTTCACAGTATTCAAACTTCTTGAGACACTCCGGTGCGTTCTTCTGTTCTTCTTTTCCTACATACACGTAGCTAGCATCATATTTCCGCAGCACGGCAAGGGTATCGGAGATATTACCCTTGTAAGCTCGTTCTACATCATTATCTCGCTCCCAAAAATCATAACCATGACCATAAGCCCAATTCGTATATCCAAGCACCCGCAGTCTTCCGCCGATCATGGTCACTGGTGTATGAATGGAGCTCCAGGTTAAGAATACAGATCGCTCTGGTGTGTTCTCACGTACCCACAGTCCCGTCTCATATTCGCCTACGGAAGCGCAAGAAGAGCAGGTAGATAAATTCCAGGTCACAACTAATGCGGAAGTGAAAATAGAGAATACGAGCAAGAGCGTAATTGTGGCGGTGACTAATAGCTTACGAAGCTTTGTACTTTTACGGCTAAACGTAATATCAGCGAGGAAACAGCCACCTGCGAGTGATATTGGGATCCAGGCATAGTGAAAGAACTTATACATGTCCCAAACATTTGGTGTAAACGAGCACAAATTAGGGATTGCAAGCATCATGAACATCCAGGAATAGACAAAGAAACCGTGTGGCTGCACGGATTTCTTGTACATACTGCCGATAGCGAGTAAAAAAGGCAACCCCAAATTTGCGAGATAAAACCAAACCGGTCCGTCTTTAACGAAATAGAAAGCCCAAGGTAGTTTCAATTCAATGAAACTGCTGCCCTGACCGATCCCCGCAAACATTTGAATTACGTAGGGTGCGATAAGCGGCAGGAAGAATAGGAGGAAATAGAGTTCATAATTGCGGTTGTTTCGTGTGCGAGTGCCCAAAATCTTCTTTAAGTAAATCAGAGCGAACAGAAGGAATGCCGAAATGCTTGCGACCATGTGAAAGGGGAACAACAGACCTGCTAACAAGCCGGCCAACGCTAGTTCTCGTTTACCGTCGCGCGTGTCGGTGCCCAAACATGATCGTGAACCGCGATATAAGAAATACGCCGAAGTAGTAAGCGTCGACAGTCCCAGAAGCTGAGGGCGCTGCTGTAACAGATTATCAAAAATAGGGGGTAGTGTGAAGAACGTGCCATATTCAAATGCATAATTTGTACTGTGTTCTAACTGCCCCGCGAATAGAGCGTAGAAGAAGAGCAAATAAGAAAAACCGCCACCTAGCGTTCCGAGCAATACGGTATAAACGCCTGCTCGTTCATTCTTCAGATACGATGCGAAAACGTAGAGCGAGAGTGCGAATAGGAAAACAAAAAATGCGTTTGTAAATACGATTAAGCGTGGTAAGAACGCGCCAAATGCTTTTTCTAGTATCGCTGTGTGAAAATCAACGAAGTAATGATAAGTCATGTCAACGCCCGCGTAATAAGGCATCTGAGGTGGAAAGTTGCCGTTATTTATGCTTTCGATTATGCCATAGTGCATTGGCGTGTCTTGCCAGTTAGAACCGGTCAAAATGATGCGGCCATTATGCCAGACCCATACGGTTTTACTGAGCACGAAATACGCGAATAGCGCAATTCCCGAACTTAACAACACACCCTTTTGTGAGTGCAAATGTAAAACCCGCCTTTGGTGTTCCGGTTTAGTATTACGTAAGAGAAAGAGTAGTAGAAACACGAATAAAATGGTAAATGCAATTAGAATTGTGTGCTGCGAATAGCCAATAGCAAGAGAGAGGAAGTAAATAAGGTGTGTGGAAATCATCACGCTGAGAAGTATGTACAACAACAATTTCTCTTGCATGTTCAGGGCTTTGAAGTAATACTCGACTATTATGTAGCCAGGGACGAAAAGAGAGAATATGAGTGCGGAAACGAGAGCTGCATAGGGCGAGAAGAAAGAGGCTATTAGCAACAGAAAAACAGGAAGTGCTATTTGTGCTATCTGCTTTAACATTGAACGCATCATCTTGTATTGAGTATTCTTTTAAGAAGTTTGCAAAGCAACAACGTTTATCTTGACACTGCCAAAAAAAGCACTTTTTTAGGGCTATTATCCCACCGGCAGTGCATATTTAGCTGCTATTTCTATGAACGCCTCACCCAAATACCGTATCTTGTTCCAGCCCATGCCATACGTATTAAGCTTCCAAACCCTTGTAGAACCTGCGAATTCGCCTACAATCCCTCTTCGTTTCAATTCATCGCTGAGGAAGAACCCGCGCCTCTTATGCGTATTCGCAATCTTGTCAAAGCTATCTCGTGTATCCACCTTCGATAGCGTATGCTTACGCGGAAATTCACTTGTAACTTTGTTCCCTTCTATACGCAGGAATTCCCGGATGAAATAATTTGACTTCTTCACTTCCTCGTCCCAGCACTTCACACGTTCTTTTACCTTCGGGAAAGAAGCCATCATGGAGAGCACAGTACCGCCCATCAGAGTGCAACCAAGCATCTCCGGCTCTTTGTTCTCGAACCGCCTGCCGGTAACATCTCCAACCATCTGACTGCTTCTGAACACTTTTGGTGCCCATTCGTCAGTAGTAGCAAGAATACCCGATGGTGCAACCGCAGCCATTCCTTTATGGCCCGAACCCACAATAAAATCAGCACCTATCTTCTTACCGTTCACTGGCACCATCCCCACGGAATAAGCGCCATTGTAAAGAAAAGGGATGTCATATTCTTTCGCTATCTTACCAACGCCATATACATCATGCTCGTTCCCGAAAAGGTAATCAAAATGCTCGATAATGATAAGCTTGGGCAGTTTTCCCGTAGTTTCCTTCACACGCTCTATTTTATCCGCAACGGCATCACCGGTAATTATATCCTTTTCCGTTGACGGGACTTCGTTAACTATGCCGCCCGCAATTTCCACCGCTAAGAATTCGGTATAATGCGCTAAATCAGAAACTAACACGAGGTCGCCCTTGTCAAGCAGGGCGGAAGCAACCGCCTGGAAACCGCGTCTCGCTCCTGGCACAACCCGTACTTCGTCCATGCCCACGAAGTCCGCTAACTCAGCATGGAATTCAGCCACCGGCGGTTTTCTTATCTTATCTAGCCTGCCATTAGGGCATTTATCGCAGACCGAATAGCCATCGCCATATGCAATGAGTGCTTTTCGCGCCTCTGGCGTCAATCGCCCGCCCGATTGGATAGGGTTTATGTTTATGTACTCTTCCTCTCTCGTCCTCAGTTCAATTTTGTCCTCAACGTACTTGATTGGGTTGCCCTTGCCCTCTTTTAATTCTCTTATGATCGCGTCTACATGATCGATGCCTGCTGTGAGCTGCTCCGCTTCTCTTTCGTCAAGTCCGGTGGGTAACGCCTCTCGGAATATCTCTCGGATGTCTTCAAGTGCAAATTCCGCTTCGTATAACTTCCTTACCCGTATGTTCATTTTTATATCCCCTCTTTATGAAAGAAAGGTTTGTTATATACTTCCTGTCAGAACGTTAAAATCATTTTCGGTTATTTTACGTGTCGCGTGTACGAACCAAGCTTTCTTCTTCGTGGAATCCCCCCGCATCCTTCATCGTAACTATACTAAAAAACCTTTTCTTAATAAAATATGTGAATGGAGATAAAGATGATGGAAGAGTATATTCAGGTAATAACAGCCATAGAGAAAAGGGAGGACGCAGAAAAAATAGCCAACGCATTGGTAGAAAAAAGGCTGGCTGCCTGTGTTCAGATAGTAGGACCGATAGTAAGCACCTACTGGTGGAAAGGCAATATTGAGAGAGCAGAAGAATGGTTATGCATAATCAAGAGCAAGAAAGACCTCTATGATGTGCTTGAAAAATCTATTAAAGAGATACATCCCTATGAAACACCAGAAATATTTGCTCTTTCTGTCGTTGGAGGGAGTGAGGATTATCTGAAATGGCTTAGTAGAGAAGTTAAGTAAAAATAAAGAGTTTGTTGTGGGGGGAAAAGTGAGTTTTAGGATTTTCACTAGGAGTTAGGAACATGTGTTAAAAATATATAACATTAATCCATCTGCGTTGATCTGCGTTAATCCGTGTCCATAAAGTACTTTTTGTATGATACTCTTTTCTTTTTGTTTTGTGGGCCATAACTACTTAACCAAACACACAGGAAAAGATATTAGTGGACAATGCCAGACCCCATGAACCCCATAACCCTGGAAATCTTGAAGAACGCATTTAGCGCAATACCCGAAGAGATGGGCGCAGCCTTAAAACGAACCGCATACTCGCCGAATATAAAGGAGCGGATGGACGCTTCATGTGCCATCTTTGACGCCGGATGCCGGATGATAGCACAGGCAGAACACATCCCCGTGCATCTGGGCGCAATGCCGCTAACCGTAGAATTTGCATTGCCGCACTTCGATGACTTACAAGAAGGCGACCAAATAGTAGTAAATGACCCTTATCACGGCGGCTCGCACCTACCCGACATCACCCTAATAAAACCGATTTTCTATGACACCGAGTTAGTAGGTTACGCAGTAAACCGAGCCCATCATGCAGACGTTGGCGGCATGACACCGGGCTCAATGCCGGGCAATAGCACCGAAATCTTCCAGGAAGGTCTCATTATCCCACCTTGCAAACTTTTAACCCGCGGAAAAGAGAACGCAGATGTTTTCAAGATTATAAAAGCCAATACTCGCACACCCGTGGAGCGAGCAGGCGATATACGGGCTCAGATCGCTGCTAACAACTTGGGTGCAATGAGAATGACCGAACACATCCAAAAATATAGCGTAGATACGTACATGGAGTTTGCAGCAAGTATCATAGAATATAGCGAGAAGAGAATGCGACATGCGATCACAAAAATACCTGATGGCACTTATACCGCCGAGGACTTTATGGACGACGATGGCGTTACCGACCAGCCGGTGAAAATAGCAGTTACACTAAAAGTAGCGGACAGTGCCATGAGCATAAATTTTGAAGGCACCGACAGACAAAGAAGAGGCAATATCAATGCGCCCTATGCAGTTACGCTCTCCGCCGTCTACTATGTCATAAGATGCGTGACAGCCCCCGAAATACCACCCAATCATGGCTGTTACCTGCCCCTAAGCATTATTGTGCCTGAAGGCACGGTTTTGAATCCAAAACACCCAGCAGCGGTATCCAGCGGTAATGTGGAGACGTCACAGCGGATAGTGGACGTCTTGCTGCTCGCCTTGCATAAAGCCATGCCGCATAAAATACCCGCACAGTCGCAAGGCACAATGAACAATGTAGCAATAGGCGGCACAGTCAACGGAGAAGGGTTTACCTACTATGAAACTATTGCTGGCGGTCAGGGCGCTTCACCAAATAAAAATGGGGACGATGGGATTCACACGCACATGACGAACACGGCAAATACGCCGATAGAGGCGTTAGAGCTTTCGTATCCGCTGCGTGTGGAGCGTTATGAGTTGATTCCCGATTCCGGTGGTAACGGTAAGTTTAAGGGCGGTTCGGGCATAAAGAGGGCTATTAAGGTTCTGGTAGCAGATGCTACGCTGTCTATACAATCAGAGCGCCGGAAATACCCGCCAAAGGGTCTGCTTGGTGGCGAAGATGGAAGAGCAGGTAAGAACTATTTAGTCAGAGACAATAAGCGGCTAGATTTGCCTTCAAAGGTTACTATGCGCCTTGAGAAGGGCGATGTAGTAGTAATTGAAACGCCCGGGGGCGGAGGATATGGACAAGCTCAATAAACTGTCTAAAATACCAAATTCCAATTTCAAAAACCCGTAAGGGAACTCACAAATAATAATTTACCCGAACTGTATGTATCATTCTCCAAGGATTTTTTTTGA